>JBBSGQ010000152.1:0-8292 GCA_038253965.1 Acidimicrobiales bacterium
CGCTCTCGTACAGCTCGCGCGTTCGCGGTCGGAGGTCGGGCCGTTGCTCGAGCCACACCGTTGCGTAGTCGCGTAGTCGGACCTTGCCCGACGCCGGATTGACCCACTGACCGCGCTCCATGTCGGTCCGCACGGTCGACACGTAGGCCTGCGCGTCCCGCTTCGTCCGGAACGTGACGGCCGCCGGCACCATGCGGCCATCGACTCGGTAGCGGGCTTGGTACCGACCGGACGGCAGTTTGCGGACGCTGCCCCACCCCGCCTTACCGGACGTCATGACACCACTCGGCACGAGAGCGGACAGCACGGCACGGGCTGATACGGCGCTGACCGCAGCGCCATTGCCTGATTTAGCCACGACGAGATGGAGCAGAGGCGATCCATGCCCGCCACTATGGCACGGTTCGATCGGTGTGGCACGAGTGTGGCACGCGGCCACTTTGGCCTGTCCTTCCGCCGCCCTGAGAGGCTCCAAAAAGTGCCTCTGAGTAGGACTTTCGTCGAGAGCGGGTGACGAGAATCGAACTCGCGTTCTCAGCTTGGGAAGCTGATGTTCTGCCTCTGAACTACACCCGCGACGCGAGCGTACCGTACCAAGGTCTTCCGGCCGAGGGACGGCCCGGCCGCCCCACCGATCGGCATGCTGCGGGCAATGCCAAGGCCGACCAGCGCGGTGGCAAAACCGAAGAGGGTGGGGCCGTCGAGCGTGCCGGACGACCCCACCCTGTCGAGCTCAGCGCTTGTCGCGGTCGACGTCGCCGTCGATCTCGATCTGCTCCTTGCGTACCTCTTCGGACACCTTCTGATCGTCGGTCACGACGTCCTTGTCGAGGCGGACCCGTTCCTTGGGGACCACCTGCTTGTCCACGACCACCTGCTCTTCGTGGAGCGTGACCTCGTGTTCCTCACTGGTGAGGTCACCGCCCGCCATCGCCTCCTCGCGGTTCGCGTTGGTGATCGGCTCACGCTCGACGCGGACTTCTTCACGCTGCACAGGCACGGTCATCTGCACCTGGTCTGTGACGATGTACTTGCGTAAGCGGGCCTTGCCGGTCTCGCGACTGACCTTGTCCACGCGGACCTCTTCCTCGGACCGGGTCATCGCGCTGTCGGTTTCGGGGCCGCTCGTGTCACGCCCCACCGTGCCGCTGTCGGCCGATCGATCGGTCTCTCCACCCGTCCCGGTGTTGGCAGTCTCGAAGTCGGTACGCCCGTAGTGGCGGTAGAGGGCGGCTTCCTCGTCCGGCTCGAGGTGACCGTCCGCGTCGACGTTGGGAGCGTCCTTGACCAGAGCCTTGGCGTAGGGGAGTTGCAAGTCGTCGCCAGCGTTCGTGGCCCCGGAGAGGGGTGCGAAGGTGAGCTTTCCTCCGAACATGCCGGTCTTGATGGCCAGCCACTCGGGCTGTCCGGTCGCGTCATCGACGTAGATCTCCTCGATCTTGCCGATCTTGTCTCCGTCCGGGTCGACGGCGGTGCGGCCGATCCAACCCTGGAGGTCGTTCTGCGTGTCGGTCATCAGCGGAACCTTTCGTGTGATAGCGAAGCGACCGAGCAATTGCCGCGGAAGCAAAGCGGGGACTACCCGGCCGAAGCCCGGTTATGTATAAATAGCGGCACTCAATCACAATGAATTGGCAAATGGGGGCGCGCAACACTCGACCTCTGCCGAACGCCTGGGAGTAGAGAGGGCGATGAAGCCCTTCAACCAGGAGCGGAGTCTTCGAGCCGGTCACGGTGGCCCTACTTTGAAGACAACGCGTTGCCAGAGCGACGATGACGCACGGCGCTGGAAGGCTTGGACGAAACGTGGATCTCGAAGCCATCGAGGGGGCTGACCTCGCATCAGCCGAACCGGCTGTTCGGCAGTACCTGGCGGCGCGTGTACGCGATCCGTCTCTTGTCGACGACCTGACCCAGGAGACCCTGCTCAGGGTGTTCGAGGTGCGCGACCGCCTCGAGCGGAGCGCGATCGTCCCGTACGCGGTCACCGTCGCAAAGCACCTCGTCGTCGCGCGGGCTCGCTCGAACGCGATCGCGGAGCGGCATCTCCAGCGCTTGGTCACGGACCCGGTGTCCCCGCCGCCAGACGACCTCGTGCTTCGACACGAAGACGAAGTTGCCCTGCGGACAGCGCTGGAGGCGTTGCCCGAAGACGATCGTGCGGTGCTGTTGGCCCACGTCGTCGACGGGACCGACACGGCGACCCTGGCCGCCGGACGGGGAGCCACGGCAGGAGGAGTGGCCGCTCGGCTGTCGCGAGCACGCGCCCGAGCACGGGTCGATTATGTAGTCGCCTCGAACCGTGCTGTCTTGCCCAGCAGCCAGTGCCGGCCAGTGCTGCTCTCGCTTTCGTCCGCCGACCGGCGGCGCCAGGTGGCGACCCGAGCTGTCGAGCACCTCGCCGGATGCTCAGTGTGCGCCGACCTCGGCCCACAACTGTTGGAGCGCCGGCGGTCGATCATCTCGCTGCTCCCGATACCGTTCCTGCCCCGCCTGCTCGGTGCGGCGCGCGCTCTCGTCCGTGGGCACCCAGCGGCATCAGTCGGCGGTGCGCTCGGCACCCTCGCCGCGGCGGCAGTGGTCGCAGCGTCCGTTTCGCCTCACCATGAAGCGGCAACGCCGACCACCCGTGTCACCCGCTCGGCCCCGAGTGCTGTCACGACGACGCGCCCTCGCCCGCGGGCCGATCTCGCAGTACCCACACTCCTCGCCATGTCACCGGTGAGGTGGCGAGGATTGGCCGGCCGTCGAGCAGTCGCCAACGGAGTGCCGATCCTGTCGGTTCCCGCCGATGAGGGGTTCTGGATCGGCTTCGACGACGAGCATCGCATCTGGGTCGAGCTCACCGGCGGTGGCGAGTCGGCGGTTCACGTCGTCGCTGGTCGACGTGCGTCGTTCCGTGGACAACTGTCCGTCCACGGCGCTGGCTTCGCGGTGCAGGAGGGCGTCACCGCTGAAGCGGGCGGACTCCAGCTCAGGACCATGGGCGCTCACCTCACTGTCAACGCCTCGAAGGTAATTGTCTCGAATTAGGCGATTCGCCCTACCGGCCTTGCTTCTTTCCTGTTCTTCCACCCTCCTTTCGGGGTACATTGCGCCGACCTTCACTGCCAGTACCGGGAGAGACATATGGCTGACATCTCGACATCAACAAGCAGCAGCGCGGCCCGATCCTCGGGTTCGGAGGGTTCGGGTGGTGGCCTCCAGCAGCAGGGCGGTAGCCAGTTGCTCACCGAGCACGGCACGACTTCGATCGCCGATTCCGTGGTGGCGAAGATCGCAGGAGTCGCCGCCAAGGAGATGTCCGGTGTGCACGCCATGGGCGGTGCTACTGGTCGGGCGATGGGCGCCATCCGCGAGCGCATGGGTGGGACGAGCGCCGGTCAGGGCGTGAAGGTGGAGGTCGGTCAGCGCCAAGCGGCCATTGACATCGACATCATCGTCGACTACGGCGTATCGATAGTCGATCTGTCGCAGGCCGTTCGCGACAACGCCATCCGCCAGGTGGAACGCATGACCGGTCTCGAGGTCACCGAGGTCAACATCTCGGTCAACGACGTCTACCTCGGCGACGAGGGGGAGGACGACTCGGAGCCTCGCGTCCAGTGACCGAGGTCGATCCCGACGCCGTTGCCACCGCAGTGCTGGCATGCCCCCATGTGGCACGCCTCTCTGCGGGCACGGTGGAGGAGATCGCGACCTACCTCCCCGGGCGCAGGGTCCAAGGCATCCGGGCCCAGGACGATTCGCTCGAGATCCACGTGGTTGCGCGCTGGGGCGCACCACTGCCCGAGGTCGGGGCCGAGGTGCGGCGCGCGGTCGGCCCTCTCGCTGGCGGTAGACCCATCACCGTGGCCATCGAGGATCTCGAGATGCCAGAGACAGATCTCGGGATGCGGCAGACAGAGGTGTCCGGTGACGTCGGCCCATGAGGTGCTCGGTGTTCGACCCGGAGCTTCGCTCTCAGAGGTCCGCAGGGCTTACCGGCGCTACGCCGTGCGTCACCACCCCGACCATGGAGGTGACCCCGCCCGTTTCGTCGCCGGTCAGGAGGCGTACCGCCGACTCGCCGGAGCGAGCCCGGAAGCTGTCGATGGTGTCGCGGACGTGGTCGTCAAGTTCCACCGACGACGGCGCGCTGCCAAGATGATCCGCCGAGCCGTGACGATCACCACGCACCGCATGATGCACCGACCCGTTCCACCCCCTCGGGTTCGCTGACGGACCTCTGAATCACAAGGAGAATGCCTTGTTCCCAACCCCTCTCGGCTTGTGGATCGGTCTGATCGTCGGATTGGCGTTCATCACCGATGGATTGCGCGGGGTCGTGCTCGTGCTTGTGTTCGGCGGCTTCGGGTGGTTCGTGGAGAAGGTCGCCCGTGGCGAGATCGACCTCGGGATCGACCGCACGAGCTCCCGGCAAGACACGTGACGACGGTTGCACCCGAGGCGGCGCTCGCTCCGGAGAGGACTGCTGCCTCGGGCCTCCGCACCGATCGAGGGATCACGACCATCGCTCCGGCAGTTGTTGAGAAGATCGCTGGGCGTGCGGCGACCGAGATCGACGGTGTGGGCGTGGTCGCTCCGGCAGGGTTGCGCAAACTCTTCTCGGCGACGCCCGACCCGGACACACCTGCTGATGCCGACGCTCGCGTGGGCATGGAGCGGGCGTCGGTGGCCCTCACGATCAGCATCAAGTACCCGGCTCCGGTGCGATCTACGAGCAGGCTGGTGAGAGCGGCCGTAGCCGAACGTGTGGAACAGTTCACCGGGCTCCGCGTGTCCTGGGTCGATCTCACGGTCGCGCAATTGCCGACTGCCGATCCCTGGACGCCTCGTCGGCGGGTGGAGTGACCGATGCGCACGACCAATCGCCTCATCGCCGTCCTGCTCGGTCTTGCGCTCACCGCTGCACTGGTGCTCACCGCGATCGAGATCGCGCTGGCCCGCCTAGACCGCAACGAGCTGGTGCCGTGGCATCGGTGGTACCGGACCCTGCGGGGCACGTCCTGGGATGCCACCGGAACCCGGGTCGGTTTCGGCATCCTCGCCGGCGCGGGGCTCGTCCTGCTTTTCCTGCAGGTCTGGCACCGCCGTCCTGTGGTGCTGGCGCTCGACGAACGTCCCGACCTCGCCCCTGCCACTGTGCGGCGCCGTCATCTCGAACGAGCGCTCACCGGCGATACGTCCCAGCTCGACGGAGTCGCTTCGGCGCGGGTCAAGGCCAAACGGCGGCGAGTGGAGGTCGGCGCCCGGACGAACCGCATAAATCCCGGTGACCTCGAGCAGCGCCTGCACTCAGTTGTCGATGAGCGGATCTCTGCCCTGGGACTCACCGAGCCGCTGCCGGTCAACGTCGACCTCGAGCACCGCAAAGCTCCCCATGAGAACGCCGGCGGGAGGGTCAATTGAACGTGCGGGCAGACCGAACGACGGTTGGACGCGAATTGGCGGCTTCGACGGTGATCACGAGCCTGGTGAGGGGAACATGAACGTTGGATCGGCTCGTCGGGCCGACAGGGTCAACCGCGCTGTGCTGTCAGTGCTCGGCGCGCTCATGCTGATCGGTGGAGCGGTGGGGTTGGCCTACAGCTTGGGTGCGTTCGGCAAGGACCGCAGCACAAAGCCGTTCCTGTCGGACCAGTTGCGCAGGTGGGTGCGCGACAACCAGAAGTGGTTCTGGCTCGTCGTCATCGCCGCCTGCCTTGTGCTCGCTGCGCTGGCGTTGCGGTGGCTGTTGTTCCAGGCCAAGCCTCAATCGAGCGTCGGCGACTTCTCGTTCCCGCTCAACGAGGGAGAGGGTAAGACGTCGGTATCGGCCCGTGCCGTGGTCGATGCGGTGGTGGCCGATCTTTCGGACCAACCCGGTGTGCGCAAGGCTGGCGCGCGGCTCAGCCAGCAGGATCCGCTGGTGGTCGACGCCTGGGTGGACTACGACAGTGCCAGCTACGTGCCGGCGTTCCGCCAGAGCGTGCAGGAGCAGGTGCTGCCCCGCCTCCAGAGGTGCCTGGAGGTCGAGGACGCGGTCGTCAACCTCGAGCTGCGCCTCGTCAGCGGTACGACAGGCCGGGTCGACTGAGGCTCACACGCATTTGGGTCGTCCTTGGCTGCTATCCGCCGACCCCAACGACCCCAAAGCGGTCAGTCCTCGATCGTTTCGAGCAGACCAGATGTGCGGTTCGCCTCGGCGTTCTCGATCGCTTCCAGGAGGTGCATCGAGATATCGGCTACTCGGACCTCGTCTTCGTCCTTGCCGGCGCCCTTGACCCCGTCGTCCAGCATGATGTAGCAGAAGGGGCAGGCTGTGGCGATCCGGCTCGCGCCGGTGGCGATCAGCTCCTCTGACCGGGCATCGTTGACCTTCGTTCCGGTCGTCTCCTCCATCCACATGCGGGCTCCGCCCGCCCCGCAACACATGCCCTTGGTGCCGTTGCGCTCAGCCTCGACAACCTCGATGCCGCCGAGCCGACCGATGACGTTGCGCGGTGCTAGGTACACATCGTTGTGTCGGCCGAGGTAGCAGCTGTCGTGGTAGACGACGCGTTCCTCGAGCCGGGCGTCGACGAGATCGAGCTTGCCCCTGTCGATCAGCCACTCCAGGAATTGGCTGTGATGCACCACTTCGTACTTCCCGCCGAGCTGCGGGTATTCGTTCATCAGTGTGTTGAAGCAGTGCGGGCACTGCGTGATGATCTTCTTCACGCCCATGCCGTTCAGGGTCTCGATGTTCTGCATGGCGAGCATCTGGAAGATGTACTCGTTTCCGGATCGGCGGGCTGGGTCACCTGTGCAGTTCTCGGCGGGGCCGAGGATCGCGAAGTCGACTCCGGCGCGCTGCATCAGCTTCGCCATGGCCTGGGTGACCTTCTGATTCTTGTCGTCGAACGAGCCGGCGCAGCCGACCCAGTAGAGGTACTCGTGATCGAGCGCCTGTGAGCCGTCGACGATGTCGATGCCGTCGAGCTTGGTGGCCCATGCCGCCCGGTCGGACTGGCTCATACCCCACGGGTTGCCGCTGTTCTCCATGCCCCGGTAGGCGTTGCCGAGCTCGGTGGGGAAGTTGGACTCCATGAGCGACAGGTACCGACGCATGTCCAGGATCTTGTCCAGGATCTCGATGTTGACAGGACAGATCTCGTCGCATGCCTTGCACGACGTGCAGGCCCACAGCTCCTCCGGCGTGATGCGCTCGAACACCGAGCTCGAGGAAACGGTGATGTCGGGTTCGAGGTTGATGGGCGGGCGGACCGCCGGTTGACCGGACAGGGCCATAACCTCGCCGACCTTCAGCACGATCTCGCGCGGATCGAGCGGCTTGCCGGTGGCATGAGCAGGACAGACGCTCGTGCAGCGCCCGCACATCGTGCACGCGTCGGTGTCGAGCAGTTGCTTCCAGGTGAAGTCCTCGACGGTGGATGCGCCGAAGGTCTCCAACTCGGTCTCCATGAGGTTGGGCATCGGCTTCATCGCGCCCTTGGGCCGGTCCTGGTCGCTCAGGTACATGTTCAACGGCGACGTGAACATGTGGCGCATCATCGTGACCGGCAGGATGGCGAGAAAGGTGATGAACGACAGGACGTGGACCGTCCACCAGATCTGATGGCCACCGGAGAGGTGTTGCTGGTTGTCGATCAGCGTCGAGATCGGATACCCCACGATCGAGAACCTCTCGAAGGTTGGTCGGCCTTCGAGCGCGATGCGCCAGGCCTCGGCGCCGAACCCGGTGATCGCCAGAACGAACAACGTGCCGAGTCCCCACAGATGATCGCTCTTGGTCTTGATGCGAATGCGGTAGGGCCGTTGGACGTAGCGCCGCACCAGTGCCCACGTCACTCCGAGCAGCAGGCCGATCCCTGCCACGTCGCCCACCAGCGCGTAGGCCTTGTAGGTGGTGCCGTGCAGGAACTGCGCGCCACCCGGGAGGAGATGGTTGATCTCGAGGACAGTGGTGACGGCCAACAGGATGAGGAAGCTGAAGTAGATCAGCGAATGCATCAGACCGGCGGCAGGGTCGCGCAACAGGGTCTGCATGTAGACGCCAGCGCGGTAGGCGCCGAGGCGCCGCTTGGCGTTGTCGAGTCTTGTCGCTCGGCGGTCCGGCTTCCCGCGCTCCCAGTTCTTCACCCGCTGGGAGAACATGACAGCGCCGTACAGGATGATCACCGGCAGGATCGTGTAGAAGACGAGCTTTAGCGGACCCGGGATGTTTATGAACACCTCCCGCTTCTCGCTGCTCTTGTCGCTCTGCTGGGTGATGACTGGCACGATGCCCGACAAGGCGGTGAACACGGC
>JBBSGQ010000153.1:0-8282 GCA_038253965.1 Acidimicrobiales bacterium
GTACGCGGGCCGTGAGGGTGACATCGTCACCGGCATCATCCAGCAGAGCGATTCCCGCTATACCCTGCTCGACCTCGGCCGGGTCGAGGCCCTGCTACCCCAGGCCGAGCAGGTGCCCTATGAGCGGCCGGAACCGAACAGCAGGCTCAAGGCCTACATCGTCGAGGTGCGCAAGACGGCGAAAGGCCCCCAGATCGTCGTCAGTCGCACGCATCCCGGCCTCATCAAGCGTTTGTTCGAGCTCGAGGTACCCGAGATCGCCGACGGCATCGTGGAGATCAAGGCATGCGCCCGCGAGCCTGGTCACCGTACGAAGATCGCCGTGTGGTCGAACGATTCGAACGTCGATCCGGTGGGCGCCTGCGTGGGAGCACGCGGCGCCCGCGTTCGGATGGTGGTCAACGAGCTGCGCGGCGAGAAGATCGACATCGTCCCGTTCTCCGAGGACGGGCCGGACTTCGTCGCCAAGGCGTTGCAGCCGGCCAAGGTGAAAGAGGTCCGCATCGACGAGGAGAGTGGCACCGCCGAGGTGATCGTGCCCGACTACCAGTTGTCGCTTGCCATCGGCAAGGAGGGTCAGAACGCCCGCCTGGCGGCTCGGCTCACAGGTTGGCGGGTGGACATCAAGAGCGAGACCCAACTCGCCGAGGAGGAGGCCTACGCGACCGACGAGTGGGCCCAGGGTGAGTGGGTCCTCGATCCGGCAACTGGTGAGCAGCTCTGGCAGCCGGCTGATGGCGGCGAGGCCGTATCGGCCGAAGCGTGGGCCCACGGTGACCCCGTGCCTGGTGACGAGGTGCCGCCGCCCCCTCCCGTCGAGGAGCCGGAGGCGGGAGCCCCGGTGTCCGACGCCGACGCCGCGACCGAAGCTGTTGTCCCGGACGGTGACCCTGTCGTGCCCGAGGCGGACGAGATAGAGGCTGATCCCGAAGCCGAGCCCGGAGATCGGCCATAGCCGCGGGCGGCTTGCCCCGACGGACCTGCATCGGCTGTCGGAAGACGACGGATTCGCCCCGCCTCGTGCGTCTGGCTCGGTCTGGCGACGCAACGTTGACGATCGGCCGTAGCCTGCAGGGCCGTGGTGCCTGGATCTGTCCAGGCTCGCGATCGTGCTTCGAGCAGGCGGTGAAGCGTGATGCGTTTCGCAGGGCGTTCCGAGCACCGGTCGACCGATTGGCAGTCGATCGGCTCCGCTCGGAGCTGTTCGGCGGCGACGCTTGACAGAACCGACTTCGTGCCAGGCCGCCTGGCTGCGCGAGACTATTGCGTTCGTGCGCCCGGGGCCTTCCCCGGACCACGGTCCCCAGAACGACACCGGAAAGGGCTGGCGAACACACGTTGGCAGGCAAGATTCGCGTGCACGAGCTCGCCAAGGAGCTCGGGCTCACCAACAAGGAGACCCTCGACCTCTGCGGGACACTCGGCATCGGGGTCAAGACGCACTCGTCGAGCATCGAGGACGCTCAAGCTGATCGCGTGCGCCGCAAGGCGGCACGAGAGGGACTGATCCGCGAGGTTCAGCCTGACGAACCAGTCAAACCGGGCAAGACCACCAAGCCCGAGCAAGAGGCCCTCCCGGTCGTCAGCGCGGCTGTCGAGGCCAAGCCTGCCCCTGCGGTGGAGCCGGAACCGGTGATCACCGCACCGGCCGAACAGCTACCCGTCGAGCCGGTCACACCTTCACCGGCCGAGGTCGACCGTCCCGCAGCGAGCTCAGAAAGCGCCCCGGCGCCCGAGGCACCCCGCGAGCGCGCTCCAGCACCGGTCCAGCCAGCCCGGCCGGCCCCTCCGGCCCCTCCCCGCCGCATGGTCACCTCGAGCGGGAGCGAACACCCGCCACGGCCACTGCGTCGTGAGCCGGACCCGCCGGCAGACCGTCCCCTCCCGAGCGTGCAAACGCGCCCAGCTGAGGCGCCGAGCCGTCCGGCCGAGGCGCCGGCCGCTCGCCTCCGAGACGTGGAGACACCCGCTCCGTCGCAGCCCGAGACCCGAGCGGCATCAGCCGGCCCGGCGCCGCAGTCTGCCAGCGCAGCTCCCCCGCCCCCCGCGCCGCCTCGGTCGATGTCCGGCAAGCCCATCCCACCGCCCCCTGGCACCGGTGGTCGAGCCGCTCCGTCTCGGGCGACGGGCCCCACCGCGGCGCGACCGAGCGGGGTTGGCGGCGCAGCCCGCAGCCGACCTGTTGGCGGCGGTCCTCGGCCTTCGGTCCCCGGTGCGGGCGTGCCCGGCCGAGGCCCGTCCGGCCCGGGTGGACCTGGGGGAGGGCCCGGTGGCGGTCCTGGCGGTCGTCCCGGCGGCCCGGCCGGTCGGCGCCCACCGCGACGCAAGGGTCGTCGGCGGCGCAACCGTGAAGAGCTCCAGCCGATGGACATGCCGACTTACACCCCGGCCGATTCGCCGGTACCCGAGGGTGAACTGGTCGTGGAACGGGCCAGCACGCCCCAAGAGCTCGGGGTCCGCATGAACCGCACGGCGGCCGACGTCGTCCGTTTCCTCATGCAGCAAGGCGAGATGGTCACGGCTACCCAATCACTGGCCGACGAGATGATCGAGCTGTTCGCCGCCGAGGTGGGCGCGCAGATCCGCTTGGTCGATCCGGGCGAGGAGCAAGAGGTCGAGCTGCAGAAGGCGCTCGGAGTCACTGACCTCGACGAGGAGGACGAAGGCGATGCGGAGCCGCGTCCACCCGTCATCACCGTCATGGGACACGTCGATCACGGCAAGACGAAGCTGCTCGATCAGATCCGTCACGCCGACGTGGTCGCCAGCGAGGCCGGAGGCATCACCCAGCACATCGGTGCCTATCAGGTCAACCGCGACGGCCGGCTGATCACGTTCATCGATACGCCCGGTCACGAAGCATTCACCGCCATGCGTGCTCGAGGCGCCGACGCCACCGACATCGTCGTGCTCGTGGTCGCCGCCGACGACGGCGTCATGCCCCAGACGCTGGAGGCGCTGGACCACGCGCGCGCGGCCGGTGTCCCGATCGTCGTCGCCCTCAACAAGATCGACCGTGAGAACGCCGATCCGCAGCGCGTGCTTGCCCAGCTCGCCGAGCGCCAGCTCGTACCGGAGTCCTGGGGCGGCGACACGATAGTCATCGAGGTCTCGGCGTTGCAGAACATCGGGATCGACGAGTTGCTCGACAACCTGCTCGTCGTCGCCGAGCTCGAGGATCTGCGGGCCAGCCCCGATGGACGGGCTCGCGGCGTGGTGCTCGAAGCCAACCTGGATGTCGGCCGTGGCCCGGTTGCGACGGTGCTCGTCCAGCGCGGCACGTTGCGGGTGGGCGATCCCCTCGTCGCGGGTGCCGCGTGGGGTCGGGTCCGGGCCCTCGTCAACGACAAGGGTGAACAGGTCAAGGAAGCTGAGCCGTCGACGCCGGTCCAGGTCCTCGGTTTGTCGGATGTGGCCGACGCAGGCGACGACTTCGTCGTAGCGCCGGATGACAAGACAGCTCGCAACGTTGCCCAGAAGCGGGAGCACCGTCAGCGTGTCGCGGCCACCGGCGGATCGGCCTCGGCCATGGGTGGCGGTGCTCGGTTGGAGGACATCTTCAGCCAGATCCAGGCCGGCGAGACCGCGTCGCTCAACCTGGTGGTCAAGGCCGACATGACCGGTTCGCTCGAGGCGGTGACCGAGAGCCTGAGGAGGTTGGAGCGCGACGAGGTCAAGCCGTCGTTCGTGCTGCGAGGGGTCGGCGGCATCACCGAGAACGACGTCCAGCTTGCTGCAGCGTCGACCGCGACGATCATCGGGTTCAACGTGCGGCCCGACCGCAAGGCCCGCGAGCTGGCCGCAGCCGAGGACGTCGAGATCCGCACGTACGAGGTGATCTACCACCTGCTCGAGGACATCGAGAACGCGATGGTCGGCATGCTCGCCCCCGTGTTCGAGGAGGTCGTCACCGGCGAGGCCGAGGTCCGGGACATCTTCCGGGTGCCGCGGGTCGGCGCGATCGCCGGGTGCTACGTGCAGAACGGAACGATCAGCCGCGGGTCCAAGGTCCGCTTCCTGCGGGAAGGCACGATCATCTGGAAGGGGACCATCACGTCGCTCAAGCGGTTCAAGGAGGACGTACGGGAGGTGGCCAGCGGGTTCGAGTGCGGCATCGGCCTCTCCGATTTCCAAGATCTCAAGCCCGGCGACATTATCGAGACCTACGACGAGCGCGAGATCGCCCGAACCTGAGCGTCCCCAACCCGGCGCCTCGATCGGATTTGGGTCGATCCACTGCGCATATGCCGGTCGATCGACCCAATTTCGGGGAATCATGAGCCGTCAATGGACCGAGGACCGATGAAGCGGCGTCGAACGCAGGGGGCACGGAACTTTCCGCGCATGGCCCGGGTGGACAAGCTCTTGCGCGAGATCATCGGCGAGGAGCTCGAGCGGCTCGACGATGACCGTCTCGACCTGGTGACCGTCACAGCCGTGGCCTGTGATCGCGACCTCCGTCGAGCCACCGTGTTCTACGACAACCTCCGGGGCGAGGAGGCCGACGACGAGCTTCTGGCTGCCCTGGCAGAGCTGCGCCCCCGGCTGCAGGCCGAGGTGAACCGCCAGGCTCGTCTGAAGTGCACGCCGGAGCTGCGGTTCGAGCCCGATCCGGCCGTACGGTCCGCGAGTCAGATCGAGCAGGTCCTGCGCGGGCTGCACCGACCCGACGACGATGACGGCTGAGGATCGATCGGCCGGACCGGACGGGCTCGTGGTTGTCGACAAGCCGGCGGGATGGACCAGTCACGACGTCGTGGCCAAGAGTCGCGGTTTGCTGGGCACCCGCAAGGTGGGCCACGCCGGAACGCTCGATCCTGACGCCACCGGGGTGCTCCTGCTCGGCGTCGGCCGGGCCACCCGTCTGCTCCGATACCTGTCGCCGCTCGCCAAGACCTACGTCGGCGAGGTGGTTCTCGGGACCGAGACCGCGACGCTCGACGCCGCGGGCGAGGTGACCGCCACGCACGACATGGCCGGGGTCACATTGGCCAACGTGCGGGAGGTCGCTGCGGAGCGGTTCACCGGAGAGATCGAACAGATCCCGCCGATGGTGTCGGCGGTCAAGATCGGCGGCCAGCGCCTCCACAAGTTGGCTCGCGCCGGCCTCACCGTCGAACGCGAGGCGAGAGCGGTCACGATCCACGCCCTGTCCATCGAGGATGTGGCCGGTGTTGACGGGGTGTTCCGGATGACTGTTGAGTGCTCATCGGGAACCTACGTCCGTTCGTTGGCTGCTGACCTCGGCGCCGCGCTGGGGGGCGGAGCGCACCTGCGCAACCTGCGGCGAACCGCAGTCGGATCGTTCGACCTCGCCGAGGCCGTGCAGCTCGACGAGGTGGGTGCGGACGCGGTGCGCCCGATGACCGATGTTGTGCGCCATCTTCGGCTGGTCATCGCAGACGAACATCTGGCAGCGGCCGCTTCTGTGGGCAAGGTGCTCGAGCGGGCTGAGCTGTCGATCGACGACGATGCCGGCGCCGACGGCCCCTGGGCCGTGCTCAATGCTTCGGGGGAACTCCTGGCGGTCTACGAAGCGCACCGAGGCTCGACTGTCAAACCGGCAGTGGTCATCGCGACGCGCTGAACTGATGATCGCGCGCTGGTGCCGCGAAATGCGACCGGCCGATCTCGCTCCATCGACGATGATCTCTGTCGTGACCGGCCCGCCTGCTCCCGACCTCGAGCCGACCGCTCGGACGACCGTCAAGCGCCAACCTGTGCGGGCTCGATATGACCGGAAGTTCGTGCACGCCGTGTTGGACGAAGGGCTGGTGGCCCACGTCGGCATCGCCGACGACGACGGCCAACCGTTCGTCCTGCCGATGGTGTACGCCCGCGACGGCGAGCGGCTGATCCTGCACGGCTCGGTCGCCAGCCGGGTCGGGCGTCGCCTCGATGCCGGCGTGGCGGTGTGCGTGACGGTGACTCTGCTCGACGGGATAGTCCTGGCCCGCTCGGCGTTCCACCACTCCCTCAACTACCGGTCGGTGATGGTCCTCGGTGTGGCCCGCAAGATCACCGACGAGAGCGAACGCCGGAGAGGTTTCACCCGTCTCGTCGAGCACGTCGCTCCAGGGCGTGCGGCCGAGGTGCGGGCGCCGAGCGACCTCGAGTCCCGTCAGACGATCCTGCTGGAACTGCCGATCACCGAAGCCTCGGCCAAGACCCGCACAGGACCGCCCGTCGAGGATCCTCTCGATCTGCACGACCCCGACTGGGGAGGCGTGATCCCGGTCTCCGTGGCGTACGGAACGCCCGAGGCGGACGAACACACGGCGGCCGGCCAAGCGGTCCCACCTTCAGCCATCGACTACCGGCGACCTGCCCGACAGCGCGTCTGATCACCGATCGACTCGGATCCGCATCGGCGCGTCGGCGACCGGTGGGACAGGATGACAGCGATGGACCCCTTGCCGACCGAACCGCAGATCGCCGATTCGCCGCTCGACCTGGTCGGGAACACGCCACTGGTGCGGCTCGGTCGGATCGGCGCCGGCCTCCCGTGCCAGATCGTGGCGAAGCTCGAGATCACCAACCCGGGTGGCAGCGTCAAGGATCGGCCGGCGGTGGCCATGATCGACGCCGCCGAGCGCGACGGGCAGCTCTTGCCAGGAGGGACGATCGTCGAGCCGACATCGGGCAACACGGGTGTCGGCCTGGCGATCGTTGCCGCGCAGCGGGGCTATCGCTGCGTGTTCGTGGTCACCGACAAGGTCGCGCCAGAGAAGATCGACCTGCTGCGGGCCTACGGCGCGGAGGTGGTGGTGTGTTCCGTGGCCGTCGAACCATCGGATCCCTCCTCGTACTACGCGACAGCGGAGCGCCTCGTGCGCGAGATCGATGGCGCGTTCCGCCCCAACCAGTACGCGAATCAGTGGAACCCGTGGTCCCACGAGCACACCACCGGCCCGGAGATCTGGCGCCAGACCGCGGGCCGGGTCACGCACTTCGTGGCCGGTGTCGGTACGGGGGGCACCATCACCGGCGTCGCCCGCTACCTCAAGGCCCAGAACCCCGCAGTGCAGATCATCGGCGCCGACCCGGCCGGCTCGGTGTACTCCGGCGGCTCCGGCCGCCCGTACCTCGTGGAAGGCGTCGGAGAGGACTTCTGGCCCGAGACCTACGATCCCTCGCTCGTTGATCGGGTGATCGCCGTGAGCGACGAGCAGTCGTTCCTGACCGCCCGCCGGGTGACCAGAGAAGAGGGCCTGCTGATCGGAGGTTCGTGCGGGACCGCCGTCGCGGCGGCACTGGAGCTCGGCCGGGATTGTCGACCGGAGGATCTCGTCGTCGTCCTGCTGCCCGACTCGGGCCGCGGTTACCTCAGCAAGGTGTTCGACGACACGTGGATGGCGAACTACGGCTTCCTCCGCACGTCGGACCGCAGCGTGGCTGACGTGCTCGAGTCGCGGACGCACGAGATCCCGGCCCTGATCTACGTCCACCCGGCTGACACGGTGCGCGACGCAGTGCGGACCATGCGCCGCCATGGCGTGTCCCAACTGCCGGTGGCCAAGGGTGAGATGCCGATCGCCGCAGCCGAGGTCATGGGTGCGGTGAGCGAGCTCTCCCTGATGCATCACACGTTCCGTGATCCCAACGCCCTCGACCGCCCGGTGGAGGAGGTGATGAGCCCGCCGCTGCCGACCGTTGGCATCGGCCAGTCGGTGCAGCTGGCAGTGGACCTGCTGGAGACCGCGTCAGCAGTGCTGGTGTTGGCGGGAGGCCGCCCGACCGCCGTGCTCAGCAGGTCCGACGTGCTCGGCCTCCTCTCGCCCAGCATGCCCGACGAGCCGCGATGAGGTGTTTGATGGTGCCCACGACGGAGCGGGTGCACCGATGACCGGCGAAGACACCGGGTTCTCGACCCGGGCGGTCCATGCTGGCCAACTGCCCGATGCCGCGACCGGCGCAGTCGTACCGCCGATCTCGCTGTCGACGACGTTCGCCCAGGCGGCGGTCGGCGAGCACGCCGGATGGGAGTACGGGCGCAGCGGAAACCCGACCCGTGACGCGCTCGAGACGTGCCTGGCCTCGCTGGAGGGAGCGTCCCACGGCTTGACCTTTGCCAGCGGTCTCGCTGCAGAGGACGCCGTCCTGCGCCTGCTCGGACCGGGGGAGGGCGTGATGCTCGGGTCCGACGCGTACGGCGGCACGTTCCGATTGATCGACAAGGTGCATTCGCCCGACGGGCATGCCTGGTCGGCCGTCGATCTCACCGATCCCGCGGCGCTCGACGGCACGTGGCCGGCCGAGGTCCGCATGGTGTGGATCGAGAC
>JBBSGQ010000154.1:0-8252 GCA_038253965.1 Acidimicrobiales bacterium
GGAAGGCATCGTCGACTGGAGCTTCACCCGCCCGGCGCCCACCAACTTCAGCGTCCGCCCGAGGACGATCTCGAAGCTCGCCAGCTTCTGGTCACAGAAGTCTTCGCACTCGCGGCGCATGCGTCGCGCCTCGGCCTCGGCACCCTCGAGGATGCGGCGGGCTCGATGCTCGGCCGCCTTCACCACTTCCGTGCGCTGAACCATCCGCTCCGACCGGGCCCGCGCCGCCTCGAGGATCTCATCCCCGTCGACCCGCATCTTGGCCAGATACTCTTCACGCTCCTTGAGCAGCCAACGCGCTTCCCGTAGCTCGTCCGGCAGAGCGTCGATCGCCTCCTGAACGAGGTCGAGGAGCTCCTCCTTGTTCACCATCGCCGAGGAAGACAGCGGCATGGGCCGGGCCGCGTCGACAAGATCGGCCACCCGATTCAACAACTGGTCGGTGCTCGCACGATTCGATCGTCCGGCTGCGTCGGAATGGATCACCACGCGGCCTGAACGCGAGACCGCAGGCTCGTCGTACGACTCTGCATTCGCGTCGGCCAAGTCCTCGTCGTAGCTCATCGGTGCCCCCCCAACCCCTCAGACAACCCACATCGACGGCCACCACCAGGCACCGACGAGCTCCGCCGCTCCGCGGCAGAGAAAACCCCGTGCCTACGGTTCGCTCGTCCTTCGGACTCACTCATCGGTGCCCCCCCCAACCCCTCAGACAACCCACATCGACGGCCACCACCAGGCACCGGCCCCGACGGTGCGTTCGCTCTTGCCCTGCGGACCTCGCTCATGGACAGACCATCCTTTCGCAAAGGAGGAGACAACATCACCCGAATCGCTCGGCAAGCCGTTTGGCCGCGGCCGGTGGAACCAATGAGCTCACGTCGCCGCCGAGCGGCGCGATCTCACGGATCCACTTCGACGCCAGGAACGAGTGGCTGGTAGCGGACGGGAGGAACAGCGTGTGGACTCCGGAGATCGCCAGGTTGATCTGTGCCTGTTGCAGCTCAGATTCGAAGTCCGAGACCACGCGCAGGCCCTTCACGATGAAGTCCGCTTCGAGCTCCTTGGCCACGTCGACCACCAGCTTGGAGAAGCTCGTGATCGTGACGTTGGGGAGGTGCGTGATCGACTCGGCGATGATGGACTGGCGCTCCTCCAAGTCGAACATGCCCTTCGCCTTCTGGGGATTGCGAACGACTGCGACGATGACCTCGTCGAAGAGACTCGCCGCAACCTCGATCAGCTCGATGTGGCCGTTGTGAACGGGGTCGAAGGACCCCGGATAGAGGACTCGGGTCACGGATCGACTCCGGGTGGTCGGGCGAACGTCACTACCGTACTGCCGTACCTCCTGCTCCTCGTGACCTCGAGACCGACGTCGGTGGGAACCTCCACTGCGCCGTCGGACTCCATGACCACCACGGCCGCGCCGGTGATGACGTCGGTCACCGCTGCGAGGAGCGATGGCCAGCGCTCGAAGCCATAGGGAGGATCGAGCAACACGAGGTCGAATCGGTGCTCGTCGCGGGCGGCATCGGCCAGGAACCGCTCGGCCGCCTGCGCCCGCACGTCCGCGCGCCCGACACCGGACACGACCACGAGGTTGTCCATGATCGCCCCGCGTGCCGAAGCGTCGGTGTCGATGAACGTCACATGCGCCGCCCCGCGCGAAAGTGCCTCGATCCCCAGGGCACCGCTCCCTGCGAAGCAGTCGAGGACGTTCGCATCATCGAGCACGCCGAGACTGTTCAACGCGTTGAACAGCGCCTCTCGCACCCGATCACTCGTGGGACGGGTGGCGAGTCCAGGTGGAGTCACGAGCGTCCGGCCTCGCGCACTGCCTGCGACCACCCGCATCAACGAAGCTCGGGAGCGCACACCATCGCCAGAGTCTCCCCCTCGCCCCTGGACCTCGGAGTATCGTGCCACATGGCCGAACGCCCCGAACGGGGGGATCGCGGCGAGGTCCCCGGGCGAGCTCAGCCGCGCCGGGTGCGCTGTGTGGCAGGCGTCGGCGTGATGCTCCTCGTCCTCGGACTGGCTGCGATGCTGGCCTACGACCATCGCCGAGCCGACCTGAGCGCCGCATGGACGACCGTGAGCGACGGCCGCGTGGCAAGCGTCGACTCCTCGGGCTTCTCCGGCCCGCGATCGGTGGTGGTGGTCGGACCCTCGACTGTCACGATGCTCCCTGTTCCCCCCGTGCTTCGTCACTCGACCTCGACCGGGCCGAGCCGGGGACCGGGCGGTCTCGCGTTGAGCCCGAGCGGATGGGTCCTCATGCGCCTCGGAGAGTTGGGTCGCGACACCGAGGGCGGCGAGCTCACGGAGATCTCCCCATCCGGGAGTCTGCTGGTCACCTTGCCGCTCCTGCACTGGCGCGACACGAGGATCATCGGGATCACCGATCAAGGCCTGGCAGTCTTCCGCACCGGCCCGTTGGTCTCCCTCCTCGGACCCGATGGGGAGGGCGTGCCACTGCTCGACGTCCGCCGCCTCGGAGTCACGCGCGACCTGTCCAATCTCGCCGACGTGGCCCTCGCTGCTGACGGACGCCTGGCCGTGCTGGTCGGCGACGGCACAGCGCCCGACGGATACCGCCTCTTCGAGCGACACCCGGGGGGCGCTGCCCATCGCGTCGTCCGGATCGCCGGCGCCCAATTGGTCGACCCACCCGCGGCCGGCGGCCCACGACAACGACAGGTGGCCCGTCCCGTCGTGGCCTTTGCCGGCGAAGACATCGCAGTCGCCGGAAATGCCGGTGTTGTCCGACTGCACGACGGTCGAGTGCAAGCCCGCGTCAGGGTCACCTCAGCCGACCGTCCTCGCATGCCTCTCACGCCCTCGACGCTGGTGGCGTTGAGCGACGGACGATGGATGGTCGGGCACCATCGGCTTGTGGTGCTCGACGCGTCAGGCCATCTGCATCACCCGGGCTACGGCCCGTGCCCAACCGAGCCCCACCTCCGACGAGCGTGTCCAGCGGTGATGACAGGACACCGCCTACCCCGTCCGGCCGACGTCCTGCCCGCACCGGCCATGGGGACCGTGGGTATCGGGCTCCTCGTACTGACCTGGGCGGGACGGCTCGGACGCACCGAGGGCACCCGCCTCCGCCTGGCGGCCACCGTTTGCGGGGCTACCTGGGTCACCCTCTGGTTGGCGACCTGTTTGGCCTGGGGCGACCTGCACGGATCACCGCCCCTGCTCTTGCTCGGTGGCGCCATGATGGCCATCCTCGCGCCTGCGTTCCCGACGGTTGAGCGCCAAGTCCGAGGCAATTCTGCCGAGGTAGGACATCGCTCAGATCAGCCCTGGGTGACCGACCGGATCATCGGCCCAAACCGAGCGGGCGGTGGAGCGAAACGCCTCGAGGTGGTCCCGCTACCGTCCCGTTCGTGACCCCAACAGGGCCTCAGAGCCATCCGAACGTCGACCCGGTGCGGATGGTGCGCGTCGACCGCCCGTCGCGTCGCAACGCCATCGACTCGGCAACTGCCGAACGACTGCACGAAGAGTTCATGGCGTTCGACGCTGATCCGGAGGCGAAGGTGGCGGTCTTGACCGGCGACGACAAGGCGTTCTGCGCCGGCGCGGACCTACGGAACCTGCCGAAGCTCCGAGACAGTGGTCCGCTCGGACCAACCCGTCTGATGCTCTCGAAACCGGTGGTCGCCGCGATCGAAGGATGGTGTGTGGCCGGAGGCCTCGAGCTGGCCGCGTGGTGCGACCTTCGGGTTGCCGGCGACGGAGCGCGGTTCGGGTGCCTGGAACGACGTTGGGGCGTGCCGCTCATCGACGGCGGCACGGTTCGCCTCCCGCGCATCGTGGGTTTCGGCCGAGCGCTCGACCTCATCCTCACGGGCCGGCAGTTCGACGCCGAGGAGGCCGAGCGGATCGGCTTCGTGAACCGGCTGGTGGCTGCAGGCTCGGCGCTCGACGTTGCCATGGAGTTGGCACACGGGATCGCCGCGTCGCCGTGGAACGCGGTCATCCACGATCGCGCCTCGACCTACGAGGGCCTGGCGCTCGGCCTCGCCGAGGGGTTGGCCAATGAAGACGTGCACGGCCGGCAGGTGGTCTTCGACCCCGCCTTCCAGGCGGGCGTCGACAAGTTCGCCGACCACCAACTGGCGCGTCGACAGGAGGAGGGGCGGTGACCGGCGGAGGGGACGATCCGCTCGCACCGGAGACCATCGACTGCATCGACTGTGGCGGAGCCTGCCACTTGCTGACCGTTCCGGACGACACCGGTCGTTTCTGGCCCGGTGACCTCCTCACGTACCGCTGCGCGGACTGCGGCGACCGGTGGGACCTCATCGTCCCTGAGGGCCCCGAGGAGTGACCACTTCGATCCCCGGTCTCGCTCCTCGGAGGTCACCGCCGGCTGCTCTGGCCGGCCCCGCTCGAAAGGTGCAGGACGAGGTTCAGTGGCGATGATGTCGGCGGAGTCGGCGTGCGAGCACCAGCGTGAGGCTCAGTTGTACGAGCCCGGCGAGGACGAACGTGCTGCGGATGCCCAGCTGGGCCGTGAGGAGTCCGCCGATCAGCGCGCCGAGCGGCACGACGCCGTACACGCACATGCGAAAGGCGTTGTTCACGCGTCCGAACAGCTCTGACGGGATCAGCACTTGACGGAGCGACACGGTTGCCACGTTGCCGAGCGCGACTGCGAACGCTTCCATCGCGCCGCCGACAACGGCGATGGCTGTCGTGGACGTTGCGGCCAGTACCAGATAGCCGACGGCGGCTGCGACGCCTGTAGCAGCGATGGTGTGCGCCGCCCCCAGCCGTGCATGGACCCGATGGGCCACGACGCTCCCGAGAACGTCGCCAACTGCCGCAACAGCCAGGAACAGCCCGTACTCGCTCTTGGTGAGCCCAAGCACGTTCGTGCCATAGAGGACGAGGACCGACAACACGATCGACTGACAGAAGGCGAACGTCGTGACGATGAGGGCGAGCAGCCGCAACACCGGCTGGGTGCGGAACCACCGCAGGCCGGCCCGCACGTCAGCGAGCAAGCCGGTGCGTGACACACGAGGTACGGCCCCGGTGCGTGGCATCGCATTGGTCAAGAGTGCAGCTGAGCCCGCGAATGACACGGCATCGCCCAGGAACGGCAGGGCTGGCGCCCAGGCGAACAGCACGCCGCCCAGGGCCGGGCCGGCGAACTGCTCGCCGCCGGTCTCAGCGGCCAGGAGGTAGCCGTTGGCTCGAGGCAGCTCTGAGTCGTCCACGAGCGACGGAACGATCGCCCTGGTGGCTGCGGCGAACGCCGTCTCTAGGACGCCGACAGTGAACGCTGCGACGTAGAGCAGCACGAGCGTGGCATGGCCGGTCACGATCACCAGTCCGACAAGAGCGAGCACCAAGGCCCGCACGCCCTCCACGATGCCGACGAGGCGACGCCTATCGGTGCGGTCGGCGAGCGCGCCGGCCGGCAATGAGACGAGCAGCCATGGGAGTCGTCCAGCGGCGGCGACCCCGGCAACCAGCAACGGGCTGCGCGTGAGGGTGACCGCCAGGAGGGGGAAGGCCACGTGGACCAGGCCGTCACCGAGCGACGAAGTAGCGGTGGCGGCCAGCAACCAGCAATAGGCCCTTCCGAGCCGCCGAGGCTCCAGCTGAGATGATGGGGCGTCCGTGGTCCGCCTCCTGTCGGCGCGATCGTCGGGCTCCAAACCATGCCAGCCCGCTCCGGCCGCGCTCGACGCGGGCGTTACAGAGGTGGAAACGTCGGGTCAGGGCTGTGGCTCAACCCCACTCACTGCCAAAAAGTGCCGTCATGCTCACCCCCATTTCCTTCATAGTCGTCAGGAGGGAGTGCACACGTCCGCCGGCGGCTGCCCGGACTTGCGACAACGCACCAGCGATCACCACTCCAAGTGGGTTGATTTCACTAAGTGTGACGGAAGTTTGGAGTTTTCCCAACCTTTCCCACTCATCTGGCGGGTCCAGGCGACGGCATGACCTCGAGCGAGTACTGTCGCGATGGTCGCGCTGTGGGCGGCGGAAGGGTGGGATGTGAAGCTCCACCAGCGACGTGACACGGGGGCTACACGTACCCAGCCGTGGTCGACGTGGCTGTTCACCGGGCTCCTCGCCGCAGCGGTTGCGATCGCGTGGCCGGCTGTCGCGCATCTGCCTGCGACCGCCGCTCCCTGGCGTATCCCCTGGCTGGTGCTGGCTCTCGGCTTCGCGATCGGTCGGATCGTCGCAATACGGTTCGAGATCTCGGGCGAGGCGCACATGGCGACGCTGAGCGAGGTACCGCTCCTCATCGGCCTCGTATTCGCCGGGAGCGAGCGTCTGTTGCTCGCCGCCCTTGTGGGCAGTGCCCTTGGTGCCCTGTGGCGACGCCAGTCACCGGTCAAGGCGGCGTTCAACATCACGACGCGACTGATGGAGGCGGTGGTGGCAGCAGCCTGCTTCCACTCGGTCCTCGGCCACGCCGGTGCTCTCTCGGCGCGGGGCTGGGTGGCGGCGTTTGTCGCACTGCCGGCCGCCAACGTGGTCTCAGCCGTCTGCGTCCAGGTCGTTATCGCCTTGTCGGTCGGGCGATTCGACCGATCGGGCCTCAAGACGATCGCACTGGTGCTCGCCGGGGTCGCAGCGGTGAACGTTGCCGTCGGCCGGGTCGCCGTGTCGGTGTTGTGGATCGACCGGGAGGCGGTGATCCCGCTCCTCGGTGTGGCCGGCGTCCTGGCGATCGGCTATCGAGCCCACAGCGAGCTCCGTAGTCGGAACCGAGATCTCGAGCAGGTCTACCGATTCAGCCGGGCAGTGGAGGGACTCGTCGAACCTGATCAGGTGATCCGTGCGGTGCTGTCAGAGGCCAAGAGCCTCCTGCACGGGCGATTGGCTGAGCTGGCTCTGCTCGGACCGGATGGCCATACGCGGTACGGGCTCATCGGCGACGGCCCGCTGGTGCGCGCCGTGGAGCCCGAGCCTCATCCCTTGCACCAGGCTGTGACCGGGGCCGAAGGCGCCGTCCTGGTCTCGAACACGACTACCGACGAGGTGCTGGCGGCTGCGGTGCGCCGCTGCGGATTTCATGATGCGGTAGCCGCGCCGATGGTCGTCGACGACGGGATCACCGGGATCCTCGTGGTGGCTGACCGCCTCGGCGACAACGTGACGTTTCAGAGCGCCGATGGGGACCTGCTCGAGGCACTGGCCAGCCACACCGCGATGGCGCTACGCAGCAGCCAGCTCCTCGACCGACTCCGCCGCGAGGTGGCCGCGAAAGATCATCAAGCGCTGCACGATGCCCTCACGGGACTTGGCAACCGCACACTGTTCGCCGAGCAGATCGGTGCGGCGCTCGAGCGACGCGACGGCGAGTCGGTGGTCGCCGTGATGTTGATGGACCTCGACCGTTTCAAGGAGGTCAACGACACCCTCGGCCATCACACCGGCGATGTCGTGCTCCAACAGATCGCTGATCAGCTCATGCGGGCGGTCGGGGAAGACGGCTCGGTAGCCCGTCTCGGCGGCGACGAGTTCGCTTTCGTCATCCTCGCGGCGAGCCGGGCCCACGCCGCTGTCGTTGCCCGGGACGTCCTTGCAGGCGGACAGGCCAGCGTGGTGGTCGGAGGCCTGCGACTCGAGGTGCGGGCCAGCCTCGGGGTGGCGATCGCTCCTGACCATGGCTATGACCGGTCGACACTGCTTCGTCGAGCTGACATCGCCATGTACCACGCCAAGACCAACAACACAGGGATCGAGGTCTACCAACCAGGACGGGATCCGCACAACACTCGTCGCCTGGTGCTGACGAGCGAGATGCACCTGGCTCTGGAGACCTCTTCCCTCGAGCTCCACTACCAGCCCAAGGCCGAGATCCTCAGCGGCGAGGTCAGCGGCGTGGAGGCTCTCCTGCGCTGGACCCATCCCCTGTATGGGCCGATCGCGCCAAACGAGTTCATCCCGATGGCCGAACAGACGGGATTGATCCGCCCGTTGACGCTGTGGGCGCTCGAGACGGCCCTGCAACAGCTCGCCAGTTGGAGAAGAGAGGGGCTCGATCTCACACTGGCGGTCAACCTTTCAGCTCGCAGCGTCTTCGACGCCGAGTTGGCAGAACAGCTCGACAGCTTGTTGACCAGGACGCACGTCCCGCCAGAGGCTCTCACCTTGGAGATCACGGAGTCGTCGATCTTCGGAGACCGACCCCAGGGTCACACGGTGGTCGACGACCTTGCGAGCCTCGGTGTCCGGCTGGCCATCGATGACTTCGGGACGGGCTA
>JBBSGQ010000155.1:0-8230 GCA_038253965.1 Acidimicrobiales bacterium
CGACGTAGGTGGCACGGTCCTCGGGGTACGGGCCGACGAGGCTGTCGAGGTAGCGCGACTCGAACTTGTGGGTCTCGAGGGTCAGGGCCTCCAGGTCGGCGACGCCGTAGTGGCTCGCTCCGGCGGCGAACGTGTCGTGGAACGTGAGGGCGGCGAGGGTGGTGAACCCGCCAGCGCTGCCGCCCCGGATGGCCAAGCGGTGCGGGTCGACCCAGCCGAGCGCCGCGAGGTGCCGGGCAGCGGCGATGCAGTCCTCGACGTCGACCACTCCCCACTGCCGATCGAGCAGCCTGCGGTACGGACGGCCGTAGCCGGTCGATCCCCCGTAGTTCACGTCGACGACGGCGAAGCCCCGACTGGTCCAGAACTGCCGGCTCAGGTCCAGCCGTGCCCGGGCGGCCGACGTCGGTCCTCCGTGGCTCAGGACGAGCAGCGGCGGGAGCTCGCTGTCCGGTCCGACCGTTGACGGGTTGGTCGGCGGGTACCAGAGGGCATGGCTCGTACGGCCGTTGATCGACGGGAAGGTGATCGGTTCGGGCCGGGAGAACCAGCTCGGACCGATGCCGTACTGCTGCTCGAGATCTCGTTGCGGGCGCAGCAGCGTGAGCTCCACCGAACCGTAGACCGCGAACCGGCAGCGGATCGGCGCCGACTCCGTCGTCGCCGTGGCGCCGATGGCGACGACGTCGCCGGATCCGTCATCAGTGGCCACGACCTGCTCGACGGCGGTCAGCTGCGATGCGACGTCGATGCGCCGCCCATCATCCTCGACGACGCACAGCCCGGTCAGACCGTTGCGGACGATCGAGCCCACGACGCGCGGCCCGGTGGCGCCATCCACCGGGGCGAACCATCGTTCGCCGAACACCCATTGGGGCCCGCCGATCTCCGCGTCGACCGGAGACACCGGCGCGGGACCATCCGGAGTCGTCCGCCACAGGTTCCACCAACCCGAGCGGTCCGAGCAGAACAGCAGCGAACCGTCGTGGGCGAACGCGGGTTGGACGACCGATTCCTCTGGGCCGCCAGCGACGGATCGCGCGCCGGACAGTCCGGTCGGAGAGCCGTCGTCGGATCGCTCGACGCCGGCCGTCCACAGTTCGGTGCCGTCCCAAGGCATCGATGGGTGGTCCCACTGAGTCCAGGCGAGCCGCTGACCGAGGACCCGGGGCGACGAGACGAAGTCCGGTCCGCTGACCAACACCACTATCCGGGCGGGGTCATCCACTGCCGAGCCGTCGAGCGGTATCGCCACCAACTCGTTCATCGCCTCACCGTGGCGCCGCATCACCTCAGGCTCGTGGGACTCACGAACCGCGATCAGCCAGCCGGCGTCGAGCCGACAGACGTCGGCGTACCGGAGCCCACGCGGCACTGACGGTTCAGGACTCAAGGCCCGTGGTTCGGCGTCCGTGTCGCCGTGCAACCGGTAGAGGCGCTGGTCATCCCACCGGCTGAACACGAGGGTTCGTGACAACACTGCCCACGCCCCGCCTCCGTACTCGTGAACCTGCGTACGAGCGTTCCAGGAGTCCGGCAGCATGTCGGTCAGCTCGCCGTCTGGGCCGCGACGGACGAGCTGCGTCCGGCCCCCTTCCCCCGGTCTGGTCTCACTCCACCAGATGTCGGGACCATCACACCGCACCTCGCCGACACCGGCTGCGCCCTCGACCAAGCGGCTTGCGATGATCGGCGATGACCACGAACCGAACGGCAGCTTCTCCGCCTCGGTCAAGCTCAGCTGCCGTTCAACAGCTCGGCGATGCGTTCGATCCCCTCGCCGAGGTCATCGTCACCGAGAGCGAAGGACAGCCGGGCGTAGCCCGGCGCGGCGAACGCCTCGCCGGGGACGATGGCCACCTTGGCTTGCGACAAGATCAGGTCGGCAAGCTCGACAGTCGATGCGACGGTGCGGCCCTGCACCCCTCGCTCGAGGATCGCCCGGAACGACGGGAACGCGTAGAACGCGCCCTGGGGTTCGAGGCACGTGACCCCGTCGATGGCGCCCAGCAGCTTGTAGATGCGCTCGCCTCGTCGAGCGAAGGCCTCACGCATCCGAGCAACATCCTCCAGTCCGCCGCCGACTGCCGCGAGCGCCGCCCGCTGCGAGACGTTGCCGACGTTCGACGTCGTGTGGGATTGCAGGTTCGTCGCCGCCTCGACGATGTCGGTTGGCCCGATCATCCATCCGACCCGCCAGCCCGTCATGGCATAGGTCTTGGCCACGCCGTTGACCACTATGCATCGATCGGCAAGCTCCGGAACGAGCGCCGGCATGGAAGTGAACTCGTGGTCGCCATACACCAGGTGCTCGTAGATCTCGTCGGTGAGCACCCACAAGCCGTGCTCGACTGCCCAGCGCCCGATCGACTCGACCTCGTCCCGTCCATACACAACCCCTGTCGGGTTCGAAGGCGAGACGAAGACAAGTGCCTTCGTGCGCTCGGTCCGAGCAGCCTCGAGCTGCTCGACGGTGACCTTGAAACCTGAGAGCTCGTCGGTCGGCAACTCGACCGGCACGGCGCCGGCCAAGCGGATCGGCTCCGGGTACGTCGTCCAATAGGGGGCAGGCAACAACACCTCGTCCCCCGGATCGAGCAGCGTGGCAAACGCGTTGGCGATCGCGTGCTTCCCCCCGTTGGTCACGAGCACCTGAGCCGGCGAGATGTCGTAACCCGAATCTCTTGCCGTCTTGCTGGCGATCGCCTCCCGCAGCTCTGGGAGACCACCGGTCGGCGAGTACCGGTGGTTGCGCGGATCGCGGCAAGCCGCGACAGCTGCCTCCACGATGTGGTCGGGAGTGGGAAAGTCCGGCTCACCCGCTCCGAACCCGATGACCGGCTCCCCGGCTGCCTTGAGCGCCTTGGCTTTGGCGTCGACCGCAAGGGTGGCTGACGCGGCGATAGCGGCAACCCGCCCGGACAACCGGGTGGGCAGGGAGTCGTCAGAACTGATCAATGGATTCGCTCCTTGGAAGATCGCTCGCGATAGTGGCACGCCATGAGCTCGGAGTTGCCCGATATCTCGATCCCCCACGACCTCCTGCCGAGCGACGGACGCTTCGGCTGCGGACCCTCGAAGGTGCGACCCGAGGCCGTTGAGGCGCTCGCCGCGCAGGCGTCGGGGTACCTGGGAACGAGCCACCGGCAGGCCGGTGTCAGATTCATGGTGAGCCGACTCCGGAACGGGCTCGCCGAGCTGCTCTCGCTGCCCGACGGGTACGAGATCCTCCTCGGCAACGGCGGTACGACGATGTTCTGGGACGCCGCCACCTTCGGGTTGATCGAACGGCATAGCCAGCATCTCGTCTTCGGCGAGTTCTCGTCGAAGTTCGCCGAGTGTGTCAGGAAGGCGCCACATCTCGACGAGCCGTCGATGCCGAAGAGCGAGCCTGGCACCGCTCCGAGTCCCTTCGCCGAGGATGGGGTGGACCTGTACGCGTTCACCCACAACGAGACCTCGACAGGCGTGGCTGTGCGGCCGGCACGAGTGCCAGACGCCGACGACGGGGCGCTCGTGGCGGTCGATGCCACGTCGGCGGCGGGAGGTTTGCGGTTCGACCCGTCTGAGACCGACATCTACTACTTCGCTCCCCAGAAGTGTCTGGCCAGCGATGGCGGGCTCTGGCTGGCGGCATGCTCACCTGCGGCTGTGGAGCGCATCGAGCGGCTCAAGACGAGCGGGCGGTGGATGCCGGCGTCGCTCGACCTCGGCATCGCGCTCGAGAACTCGCGCAAGGACCAGACCTACAACACGCCGGCGCTGGCCCCGGTGTTCCTGGCCGTGCACCAGGTCGAGTGGATCCTCGAGAACGGCGGACTCGAGTGGGCAGCCTCCCGTTGCGACCGGTCGGCTCAGACGCTCTACTCCTGGGCCGAGTCCACCGAGTTGACCACCCCGTTCGTGGTCCGGCCGAGCGATCGCAGCCACGTGGTGGCAACCATCGACCTCGATGGCCGCGTCGACGCTTCGGCGGTGACGGGCGTGCTCCGCCAGAACGGGATCGTCGATACCGAGTCCTATCGCAAGCTCGGCCGGAACCAGCTGCGAATCGCACTCTTTCCGGCCATCGAGCCCGACGACGTCGCCGCGTTGACACGCTGTATCGACCACGTCCTCGCCGCTCTGACCTGACCGCGACCTCGGGGGCTGAGGCGCTCGGACCGGCGCCTGGCTACGGTCGACGCATGCTTCACCACGACGACAGCGGGTCGGACACGCGACAGACGATCGACGAGGTAACCGCGCAACTCACTGGTCCGGGCGGTCCGTTCGAGGTCATCACCGAGTCTGTGCAAGGCGTGGAGATGAAGGTGTACAAGGACCGGCTGCCGTCGCTGCGGTCCATCCCCGAACTGGCCGCCGCTCGCGGCGACGCCAAGTCGTTCCTCGTGTACGGCGAGGAACGGATCGGCTTCGCCACGTTCGTGCGAACCGTCAACTCCGTGTCACGCGGTCTCTCGGGCCGATTCGGGATCCGCCGTGGTGATCGGGTAGCCGTGCTCTCGGCCAACAACCCGGAGTGGTGCCTCACGTTCTGGGCCACCGTCGACCTCGGTGCAATCCTCGTCGGGTTGAACGGTTGGTGGAAGGCCGACGAGATCCTCTACGGCCTCGAGGACTCAGGGGCGCGTGTGCTGGTAGCCGACGCGCGGCGTTTCGAACGAGTGGCTGAAGAGGTGCTGGCCGGCAAGCTCCCGAACCTCGAAGCGGTCATCCTGATCGACGCTGATCCCGATCAATTCGGCGGAGGCCAGCTCCTGCACAGCTTCGATGAGCTGACCACAGAACCGAACGACGAGTTCCCCGACACGCCGATCGACGAGGACGATCCCGCGGTGATCTTCTACACGAGCGGCACCACGGGCCGGCCGAAGGGCGCCATCTCCAGCCATCGCAACATGATCGCCAACCTGCAGAACACGATCTTCAACACTGCCGCGGGGTCGATGGTGGGCAATGCCGCCATCCCCGCTGGTGGCTCGGACTCGGGCTCGAGCACGGGCCAACAGGGCGGTACTGATCAGCAGGCGGCACTGTTCACCTCTCCGTTGTTTCACGTATCGGGCTGCCATTCGAGCCTGGTGGTCGGGCTGCTGGCCGGCCTCAAGCTGGTCATGCCGGTCGGACGGTTCGAGCCCGAACGGGCGCTCGAGCTCATCGAGCGCGAGCAGGTGACCGTGTGGGCGACGGTGCCGACGATGGTGTGGCGGGTCTGCGAACATCCGGACCGGCACAACTACAACACATCGTCGGTGGTGAGCGTGGCCTTCGGTGGGTCACCGTCGGCCGAAGAGCTGCAGCGCAAGATCCGGGAGACCTTCCCGAACGTGCGCACGACATCGAACGCCTATGGGCTCACCGAATCGAGCTCGGTGGCCACGGTGATCTCCGGAACGGATGCCGAGGAGCGACCGTGGTCGGTCGGGCGGCCGATGCCGGTGGTCGACATACGAGTCGTGGACGGCTCCGGACAGGAGGTGGCCTCCGGCGCAACAGGTGAGATCGAGATCAAGGGACCGATCATCATGCGCGGTTACTGGAACAAGCCCGAGGCCACCGCCGCCGCGGTGCGCGACGGTTGGCTGCGCACCGGCGACATCGGGTTCATCGACGCTGATGGCTTCCTGGCCATCACCGATCGAGCGAAGGACATGATCATTCGCGGCGGTGAGAACGTCTACTGCGTCGAGATCGAGAACCGCCTAGTGGACCATCCGGCCATCGCCGATGCTGCGGTGTTCGGAGTGCCGCACCCCAGCCTGGGCGAGGAGGTCAAGGCAGTCGTCGAGATCGAGCCCGACCAGTCGATCACCGAGGCGGAGGTCCGCGCGTGGGTGGCCGAGACGCTCGCCGACTTCAAGGTGCCCACCCACGTGGAGCTGAGACGCGAGCATCTCCCTCGCAACGCCTCGGGGAAGCTGCTGAAGAACGTCCTGCGTGGCGAAGGTGAGGTGAGCTTCGCGGAGACCATGTAGGCCGCGTCAACCGCGCAAGGTCGGTGCGCTCATGCCGACCTGAGGGGCACCAGCGCACCGACCACCGCCGCCAGCCGACCGTCCGGATCGGCCGCCGCCCGGATCGGCCGCGGTCAGGCGCCGGTCACCGCTGCGGCGGCCTCGAACCCGGTCTTGAGATCGGCCAAGATGTCCTCGATGGACTCGAGGCCGACCGACAGCCGGACGAGTCCTGGATCGACACCCGTGCTCTGCTGCTCCACCTCGGTGAGCTGGGAGTGAGTGGTGGAGGCGGGGTGGATGGCCAGACTGCGCACATCACCGATGTTGGCCACGTGGCTGTGCAGGGTGAGCGCTTCGACGAACGCCTGACCCGCCTTGATACCACCCTCGATGATGAACGCAGGGACCGAGCTGTAGCCACGCCCGCCGGACAGCGCCTCGGCCCGGGGCCGCCACGGCGAATCGGCATGCCCTGCGAACTGGATCGACTGCACCTGCGGGTGGCCGGCGAGGAATTCCACGACACTCATGGCGTTCGCGTTGTGGCGCTCCATCCGCAGGCTCAGCGTCTCCAAGCCCTGAAGCAACAGGAACGAGTTGAACGGCGAGATGGAGGCACCGATGTCGCGCAGTAGCTGAACGCGGGCCTTGATGATGTAGGAGCCCTTGCCGAGCGCCGGCCAGAACTGCAGCCCGTGGTAGCTCGGATCCGGTTCGGTGAACATCGGGAACTTGTCAGTGGCCGAGAAGTCGAACGTTCCACCGTCGACGATCACGCCGGCGATCGATGTTCCGTGGCCGCCGATGAACTTCGTAGCCGAATGGACGACGATGTCGGCTCCGTGCTCGAACGGTCGGATCAGCCACGGGGTGGCGACTGTGTTGTCGACGATGAGCGGTACTCCCGACTCGTGCGCGACGCCCGACACTCCCTCGAGGTCGAGGAAGTCGTTCTTCGGGTTGCCGATGCTCTCGGCATAGAACGCCTTCGTGTTGGGTCGCAAGGCAGCGCGCCACGCATCGAGATCGTCGGGGTCGTCGATGAACGTCGCCTCGATGCCGAACTTGGGCAGCGTGTAGTGCAAGAGGTTGTAAGTGCCGCCGTACAGCGAGGCTGACGAGATGATGTGGCTCCCGGACTCGGCCAAGTTCAGGATGGCGATGGTCTCCGCGGCTTGTCCGGACGCCACAGCCAACGCGCCCGGGATGCCGATCGCTGTCTCAGTGGCGCCCTCCAGAGCCGCGATCCGGGCCTCGAACACCGCCTGGGTCGGGTTCATGATCCGCGTATAGATGTTGCCGACCTCGGCCAGCGCGAAGAGGTTGGCTGCGTGAGCCGAGTCGCGGAACTGGTAGGAGGTGGTCTGGTAGATCGGCACGGCCCGGGCCCCGGTGGCCGTGTCCGGCTCCTGTCCGGCGTGGATCTGGCGAGTCTCGAAACCCCAGGCATCGTTTGTCATGGCAGCGACGCTATACCGCCAATTTGGGTCGATCGACCGGCATATGTCCGGTGAAGTGACCCAAATTGGCGTCGGGCGGGCGGGACGACGTGTCAGTCGCCGCCGGAGACCTCGGCCACTGACTGCTTGCCCGCCGAGATCCAGGGCATCATCGTGCGGAGATCCCGTCCGACGGACTCCACCTGGTGGGCCTCACCCCGCGCCCGTAGCTCGGCGAAGCGACGCCCGCCTCCGCGCACCTCGCCGATGAACTCTTCGGCGAACGCGCCGCTCTTGATCTCGTCGAGGATCTTGCCCATCTCAGCCCGTGTCTCGGCGGTGATGATGCGAGGTCCCCTCGTGAGGTCTCCGTACTCGGCCGTCGTGGAGATCGAGTAGCGCATGCCACTGATCCCCTCCTCGTACATCAGGTCGATGATCAGCTTGAGCTCGTGCAGACATTCGAAGTACGCCGACTCCGGCTGGTACCCAGCCTCGACCAGCGTCTCGAAGCCCGCCTGCACGAGCGCGGTCAACCCCCCGCACAGGACCACCTGCTCGCCGAACAGGTCGGTCTCGGTCTCCTCCTCGAAGGTCGTCTCGAGCACACCGGCACGCGTGCCGCCGATCGCATCGGCATACGACAGGGCAAGTTGCATCGCCTTGCCCGATGCGTCGGTCGCCACGGCGACGAGGCACGGCACGCCACCGCCCTCGGTGTACGTGCGGCGCACGAGGTGGCCCGGACCCTTCGGAGCAGCCATGCACACGTCCACCCCCGCTGGTGCCTGCACGTAGCCGAACCTGACGTTGAAACCGTGCGCGAAGAAC
>JBBSGQ010000156.1:0-8206 GCA_038253965.1 Acidimicrobiales bacterium
ATCACCCCCGGCCCCGGCTACATCACCCCGGCCCGCCACGAAGCCGCCTACTACCGTCACGCCACCCCGGCCCCCGAGTCGGTCACCCAATGAACCGAGCAGTCACGGAACCCGGGGCGCTTCAGACTCCAGTCATGGTCGCAGTACTGCGGGGGTGGTCTTGGCCGTGTGCACAGAATGTGCACAGGACTCGCCGACACGCAGCCGAACGAGACCGCGCTTGGCGGACGGCAGGGACCGGAACTCCAGGTCACAGCGCACAGGCGGACCACGGACTACTAGATCGACCCGTTAGTCCGGTCTTAAACCCCTCTGGAGCTTCGGCTCCTTGTGGGTTCGAACCTCGCCCCGGGCACTGGTCTAGCTGGACTTCAGCGTTCCCGGCATGAGAGGCCACGTGCACAGACGAGGCCGCACGTGGAGCTTCGTCTGCGACGTCCCTCGCGATCTGGCCATTGGCCGCCGGCGGCAGCGCACCAAGGGCGGCTTCCGGACGCGCGTCGCGGCCGAGGAGGCGATGCGCGCCGACCTGGCCAAGGGCTTGCGTCCGTAGCGGGTGCGGGCGCCCAGCGCCTGTGCGATTACCTGGATGAGTGGTTTGTTGGGGTCGAGCCCGCCTGCGTGTGACGACGGCCGCCGGCTACCGAATCGCCGTCGAGCGAGTGCGAGGGGGCCTCGGGGCTCTGACGGGACCCCGTTGATCGATCCACCTGAGGGCCAGAGCAGCTAGACCAATCTCAGGGAGTCAAGCCGCTGCGGCATATCACGACCTCGACCTCGCGCGGTGTCGAAGTAGTGGTTCCGCAAGTCAGCGCGCCGAATCGCGGGCTCGGAGCACCGCTTGGAGGGCCAACTTCACCACGTCGTCGTCCGCTAGCGCGGCCCCTTCGGCCACGTGGGCCTCGAAGTGGTGTTTGCCCAACCGTTCGAGCAGAGCGTCGGCCGTTCCCTGCATCATCACCGAGTCCGCCCCGTACGGCGCCGGGCCGCTTCGGGGCCTGTGTGCTGCGCCGTGGAGGATGGCGGCATCGCGGCTCAGGCCGAGGTCGGCGAGCGTGCGGATGAAGGTCCGCAGCGTTACCCACAGCGGTGACCAGGCACCAACCTGCTGCCAGGCCCGGATGGCCCGCTCGTAGTGGTCGAGGGCAGATCCGATGTCACCTTTACCGGCTATCACCGCGGCCAGGCTCACCACCGCAAAGCTGCTCAGAAACTCGCTGCCCACCTGCTCCGCGAGCTCGATGGCGCTCCTGAGTTCGCTCTCGCTCGCCTCGACCTCGCCAATCACGAAATGAGCGAACGATCGCGCCGAGGCGCTGCCGCGCTCTTCGGCGATTGCCAACACAAGGGCCGGCTCACCGTCGACGGCCTGCCCGCCGTAATGCAGCGCAAGTGCGGCACTGCCGCGATCCCAAACGACTTGCAGCGAGTCGCCCGCAGCCTCGGCTTGCGTCGCGGCCTCGAGGAAGAGCGAGCGCGCCCGACGGAGGTCGCCGCGAAGGAACGCCACCTCCGCGAGCACCTCGACAGCTCGGCGATGGCCGACGACGGCGTGTGCTCCCGCTTCCGCCGCGGCGAGGTCGCCGCGTTGCCAGGCGCCGACGGCGGCCGACGACACGACATCTGCCAGCAACGGCGATGCGGTTGACGCACCGGCTGCGGCGGCCACCTCGGCCATCCGAAACATTTCCGACCGTCCGCGCCAGAACGCCCACGGGTGCAGCGCCGCCGACAGCCGCAGCGCCGCTTCGGGATCGCGCCCGACAAGCCATACGTGCGCGGCACGGAACTCGTCGACGTGGCGGTCAACCCCGGCCGCCCACTCAGCCTCCTCAGCACCAGACAGGCGCGAGGCGGCCCGCTCGGCCAGGTTGACAGCCCAGGCGGCGTGGTCGTCACGAGCGGACTCAAGTCCGCCGCGTTCTTTGAGGCGGGCGACCGCATACGAGCGGAGCGTCTCGAGCATCGAGTACTGCGTCACGCCAGTGCGGTAACTGATCAGCAGCGACCGATCAACGAGGCGCAGGAGCACTCCGAGCGACGCGCCGCTGACCATACTGGCCGCCTCGCCGTCCACTCGCCCGGCAAACACAGCGAACCGATCGAATGCCGCCCGCTCCTCTGGGCTCAGCAGTTCGTACGACCAGTCGATGACCGCGGCGAGTGATCCGTGCCGCTCCGTGGTGCGCGACCCGAAGGTAGGCAGCCCGAGCGGATCATCGAGCGCTGTGACCAGCTCCGACGCACTAATTCCTCTCATGCACGCGGCCGCCAGCTCGATCGCCAAGGGCAAGCGATCGAGGCGGGTGCAGATCTCGTGCACACCCTGTTCCTCCAGCCCGAATGCCGGATCGACTGCCCGTGCTCGATCGATGAAGAGCTCCGTTGCGGCAGCCGCATCGAGGGGCTCGATCGGCTGGATCATTTCTCCGTCCACTCCTAGCCGCTCGCGGCTGGTGGCGAGCACTGTGATCCCGGTCGTATGACGGATGATCCGATCGACGATGCGCGCAACAGAGCCGAGCAGGTGCTCGCAGTTGTCGAGTACCAGTAAGAGACGGCGGCTCAGGAGTCGATCGACGAGCTGGTCCACGAGTTGATCGCCGACGCGGCGGGGGGCGGAATCGGGCACGCCGCCCGCTGCGGCGACCGCGCGGTCAACCTCGTTCGGCCGGCGTAACGCACTCAGGTCACAGAACCGGACGCCGTCCGGATACCGGTCGAACAGGCGACGCGACAGCTCGAGTGCAAGGCGAGTCTTACCGACCCCACCGGGGCCAGACAGGGTCACCACGCGGGCGACGTCGAGCGTGCTCGCCACAGTCGTCATGTCGTGCTCGCGGCCCACCAGACTGCTCGCGGGAACCGGGAACGTGCGCCCGGTCGGAGACAACCGATGTTGCAGGATCCGACGCTCGAGCTCGACCAGCCCCGGTCCGGGCTCGAGGCCGTGCTCGACCAGCTCTCGGCGCCAATCGTCGAAGACCGTGAGCGCGTCCGTTTGTCGGCCGATGCTGTAGAGGGCTTCCATCAAGCGCTCGCGAACATGTTCGCGACCGGGATGTTCTGCGAGCAGCGGCTCGAGGTCAGCGACCGCGTCGTGCGCGCGCCCGCAGGCGAGAGCGTTTGCGGCTCGGCACTCCCAGGCGCCGAGCCTCAGCTCTTCGAGCCGAGCGGCCGCAACCTGTGCGAAGTCGCGGTCGGCGAACTCGCCGAGGGCCGGACCTCGCCAGAGCGCGATGGCGTCATCGACGCGGTCTTCGGCAAGCAGGCGCTCGAAGACGTCGGCGTCGAGACAGCCCTCGCCGACATGCAGGCGGTACCCCACGTCATCGGTGACAAGGTCACAGGCTCCGACATCCAGGCGGCGCCGGAGCCGCGAGACCTGCGTCCGCAACGCGGCCGCCGGCTCACTTGGAAGGCGGCCGCGCCACAGCCCATCGATAAGCGAGCTGGCTTGTACCGTCCGTCTGGCCTCCAGGAGCAGCATTGAGAGCAACAGCCGTTGCTGCGCGCTCGGAACCGCGATCGGTCTGCTTTCGTCTGCGACTTCGAGCGGCCCGAGGATCCGGTACCGCAGCACACACTCCAATCTATGCAGCTGACACGCAGCTGACACGCGCTTCGATCACCATGGGCCAATGAGCGATCAAGACCTTCAAGTCCTGCGTCCGGACGATGCGGGGTACGACGACGCCCGCCGGATCCATAACGGTCTCATCGACAAGCGACCGTCGCTCATCGCACGATGTCGGACGAGCACCGACGTCGCGGCCGCCGTTGCGCGGGGCCGAAAGGAGGCGCTCGAGATATCGGTTCGAGGGGGAGGGCACAACGTCGCCGGGAAGGCCGTGACCGAGGGTGGCCTCATGATCGACCTGTCGCCGATGAAGGAGATCGAGGTCGACCCGCAGGCTCGTACTGCGCACGCCCGGCCAGGTCTCACGTGGGACGAATTCAACATCGCAACCGCGACGCATGGACTGGCGACGACCGGGGGCGTCGTGTCATCGACCGGGATCGCCGGATTGACGCTTGGCGGTGGCTACGGGTGGCTGCAGGGAAAGTACGGTCTGACCGTCGACAACCTCCTCGCAGCCGAGGTTGTGACCGCCGACGGAGACGTTCTCCGCGCCAGCGAAGAGGAGAACGCCGACCTTTTCTGGGCGCTTCGGGGTGGGGGCGGCAACTTCGGCGTGGTCACGTCCTTCACGTTCCGTTTGCATCCGGTGCGGACCGTGCTCGGCGGCCTGGCTGCGTTCCCGCTGGCCGGTGCTGACGACGTCGTCGACGTCTTTCGGCGAGTGACGAAAGAGGCCCCCGACGAGCTCGCCGTGCAGTGCGGATTCGTGACTGGGCCCGACGCGTCCTCGAAACTCGTCGCGCTCCCCGTGTGCCACTGCGGCGATCTCGACCGGGCAAAAGCCGACATCGGATTGGTGCGCGAACTCGGTACGCCACTTCTCGATGCGATCGTCCCGAAGTCCTACGTCGACCAGAACCGACAGCTCGATGAGAACTTTCCGTCGGGCGCGCTGAACTACTGGAAGTCTGCGTTCTTCACCGAGCTGTCCGACGCCGCGACCCGCGTGTTGATCGAGTGTTTCGAACAGTGCCCCTCGCCCATGACGGCCTGCATCATCGAATCGATGGGAGGCGCGGCTTCGCGGATCGCCCCGGCCTCGACGGCCTACGCGCACCGAGAACCGGGCTACAGCCTCTTGCTTCTGAGCCAGTGGGCCAACGCCGCCGACAGTGAGCCGAACATCGCGTGGACGCGCGAGACGTTCGAGGCGCTCCAGCCGCACATGGCAGACCGTCGCTACGTCAACTACCTCTCGGCCGACGACGGCGGCTACACACGCGACGCGTATGGCTGCAACTACGAGCGACTCGTCGAGCTGAAGCGTCGCTACGACCCAGACAACGTCTTCCACCTCAACCAGAACATCGATCCGAGCTAGCCATGTCTCAGCCGGAACGTAGAACGCCACCTGCCGACCCTCCAGCCTGGCCAAGCCCAGTCGCTCTCGTCTCACCATTGCGAGCTGCCCGCCGAAAAACCTGGCGGCGTCAGGTTGGCCGCTGTCGGTGCCGATCTGGAGTGGTTCTGTGGCCACTGTTCAGCCTGTTCGCTGTCCCCGACGATCTGCGCTCGTGCGGCACGCATGGAGGTGTGCACCCACCTCGGGGTCGGCTGATCGAGCGACGGAGGTGTCGGCCCCGACGAGCGGTTCCCACAGAACCTCGACTGCCTGCACCGGATCGGGCAGACCCTTCAGGGCGAGCTCACCGACCGAACGACACTCTGAACGGCTACGACGGCCGGCCGTCAACCGCACGATGTCTGCAGCCAGCACCTGCCCGCTCTCACAGCGGGCGCAGAGCCGAGCCGCTTCGATGACCGGGTCGCCGAAGTAGTCGTCATCCTCTCGACTGACCTCGCCCCCGCTCAGCCCGACCCGCAAGCCCACCAAACGCTCATGCCCCCGGTTGTCCCGTCCGGTCTGCTCGCTGCGGTTCGCCGTCGTCCGAGCACGGCCCTGTCAGCCCTTCTCACGCGCCGGAAGATCGAGGCCCTTTGACGTTGCGTCCCGGCTGCGCTCGGACTAGCGAGGATGGTCACACCCAGAAGAACGTGGTCGGCTCGCTACGGTCAGGCGTCGTGTACCGCTTCGACCAAGACCTGCGTACATCGGTCACCCATCACCTCGAGCGCTTCGAGCGCCAGGCAATGTCGACGGCCGACGAGGTCCGCGCCGCCGTGGCCCTCATCATCGTGCCCGACGAGCGAGAAGAGGCTTGCTTCGTTCTCACCCGGCGGGCCGCATCGCTGCGCTCCCATGCAGGGCAGTGGGCGTTACCGGGCGGGCGCATCGAACCTGGCGAGTCCGCAGCTGATGCGGCCCGACGCGAGGCCGAGGAAGAAATCGGCCTCAAGTCCCGCCCCGATGAGGTGCTCGCAACACTCGATGACTACGCCACCCGCTCGGGCTACGTGGTGACTCCAGTCGTGATCTGGTCCGACCAACGGGCGCAGATGATGAAGGCGAACGCGAGCGAGGTCGAGTCGATCCACCTCGTGCCGCTGGCCGACCTCGACCATCCCAACGCGCCCCGGTTCATCGACATACCGGAGAGTCACCGTCCGGTCATCCAGATGCCGCTGATGGGCCATTGGATCCATGCGCCCACCGCGGCCATCCTGCTGCAGCTGCGAGACGTCGCTTTGCACGGTCTCGCTACCAGGGTCAGCTCCTACGATCAGCCGACATGGGCGTGGCGCTGAGCAGGGTGGGACAATGAGCGCCATGACGGTGCAGCTCAACCACACCATCATTTGGTGCCACGACCAACGCTCCTCGGCGAGCTTTCTCGTCGACCTGCTCGGGCTCCCCGAGCCGACCCGGTTCGGACCGTTCCTGGTCGTCGAAGCCGGCAACAACGTCTCTCTCGACTACCACGAGGTGGACGGAGACATCGCAGCCCAGCACTACGCGTTTCTCATCAGCGAGGACGAGTTCGACCAGACGTTCGCTCGCATCCAGGGGCAAGGCCTCGACTACTGGGCCGATCCGGGCCTCACCAGACCCGGTGAGATCAACCGCAACGACGGCGGCCGCGGCGTCTACTTCCAGGACCCCGACGGCCATCTCCTCGAGACCATCACCCGGCCCTACGGCAGCGGGGACAGCGTTGGAGGCTGAGCCGGCTGCTCATCGTGCACCACACGTCCTCGCCGGCTCTCCGTTCCATGTTGGAGGTGGCGCGGATCGGGCGCAACTGATCCGCAGATCGAGGGGGTCGAGGTGGTGACACGTGCCGCGCTGGCGCGACCGCCATCGATGTGCTGGAGGCCGACGGTCACCTGCTTGGCACTCCGGCGAACGACGCGCAGACCGTGTCCCCGTTGCGAGCGAACGCCAGAGCGGCCTCGAGTCCGAAGCCGCTGCTGCACCCGGTGATCAGGACCCACCGGACGATGGCCGGTGGCCTCGCGGAGCGCTTCTTGCAACGCAGAAGGGCGTTACGATCCGAGCCGTGCCCCTCGACGGTGAGTACGAGCCAAGTCCCGCGCAATGGGTTCGTGACCAGGTCGAGACGTACGAGCGTTCCCGAGGCCAAGAGGCGAACACGCTGCTGGACACGGGCCTGCCGGTGATCATTGTCACCACGCGGGGCAACAAGAGCGGGAAGTTGCGCAAGACGCCCTTGATGCGAGTCGAGCACGGCGGCGAGTACGCGCTGGTGGCATCGCAGGGCGGAGCCCCCAGCCACCCGGTCTGGTACCACAACCTGCAGGCAGGCCCGGAGGCGGTCACGATCCAGGACGGCCCGGATCCCTTTGATGCCCAGGTTCGTGAGGTCAGCGGCGAAGAGCGAGCGGCGTGGTGGGAACGGTCAGTCGCTGCCTACCCGCCCTACGCGGAGTACCAGACGAAGACCGACCGGGAGATCCCTGTCTTCGTCGCCTCCCGGTGCTCCTGACTCGCAGGCGTTACAGAAGCGCGGTGGCGATGGCGTCGCTGACGAAGCGGCTGTACCTGGAGACGGTCCAGCGCCGCCGGCGGACGAGCAGGTCGAAGAGCTCCGGCGAGCTGTAGAGCCACAGCACATCACGGGCGTCGCGTAGCCGCAGGCCGGCGCGAAGGTGTTGACCGTCGGCAAGGTACCGGGCGTTCTCAGCCATACGGGTGAGGCGCTTGTTGTCGAGCTCCTCATAGAGCTCGGCGGCCACCCGGTCGGCGTTGGCGGCGTCACGGAGCAGCAGCAGGATCGGTGCGACCCGTGGAGAGACCTCCGCGGTGAGCCGACCCCACCCCTCGATCACTCGATGAGGATCCGACTCGCTCTCTCGCAGCTCGTCGGACCGCTGCTCGGCGGGAGACGAACCCTCGCCGGCAAGAGCCTGTTCGCACAGCGCACGCACGAGCCCGGGTTTGCCGCCGAAGGTCTTGTAGATCGTTGCGTCCGAAACGCCGGCGTCGAGAGCGATCGACTCGATGGTGGTCGCCGAGTAGCCCTGGGCAAGGAAGCGGGCGAGCGCGGCGTCGAGCAGCGCAGCTCGAGTTCGACGCGCCTGGTCACGACGGCGGCTTCCGTCGTAGGTACGTCGGCCCTTGACCGAACCGGTGGGCGGAACCATACTAAATTGACTCTAGCTCACTAGAATGAAAGGTGACGTATGACCACTGAAGCCGAAAAG
>JBBSGQ010000157.1:0-8148 GCA_038253965.1 Acidimicrobiales bacterium
ACCGACAACGTCAACCTGATGGCCGGCAACCTGACCGGGCAGGTGCGAAACATCGCCGAGGTGACCACGGCAGTGGCCAACGGGGACCTGAGCAAGAAGATCTCCATCGACGTCAAGGGCGAGTTCCTCGAGCTGAAGAACACCGTCAACGCGATGGTCGACCAGCTCAACGCATTCGCAAGCGAGGTGACTCGCGTCGCCCGCGAGGTTGGGGTCGAGGGCAAGTTGGGCGGTCAGGCGCAGTCCAAGGAGGTCGGCGGCGTCTGGAAGGACCTCACCGACAACGTCAACCAGCTGGCGGCCAACCTGACCAACCAGGTGCGGGCCATCGCCGAGGTGGCGACAGCGGTGACCGAAGGCGACCTCACGCGCCAGGTGCGCGTCGAGGCGAGCGGCGAGGTCGCGGTCCTCAAGGACAAGCTCAACGAGATGATCCGCAACCTCAGGGAGACGACCGACCAGAACATCGAGCAGGACTGGCTGAAGACCAATCGGGAGCGCTTCACGCGCATGCTCCAGGGCCAGCGTGACCTTTCCTCCGTGTCGAGCATGATCCTGTCCGAGCTGGCATCACTGGTCTCGGCCCAGCACGGAGTCTTCTACACCGTCGTCCGGCCGGTGAACGGCGGCGAATCGCTGCTCGAGTTCCAAGCTGGCTACGGCTACGAGGAGCGCAGACAGCTCTCGACGTCGTTCCGAGTCGGGGAGGGCCTGGTCGGCCAGTGCGCGAAGGAGAAGAAGCGCATCCTCCTGACCGAGGTCCCGGCCGACTACGTGCGGATCAACTCCGGGCTCGGCGCCTCGCCGCCGCTCAACATCGTCGTCCTGCCGGCGCTCTTCGAGGGATCGGTGCGCGCGGTGGTCGAATTGGCGTCGTTCTCGGCCTTCAGTCCGACCCACCAGGCATTCCTCGACTCCATCACCGAGAGCATTGGGCTCGTGCTCAACACCATCGAGGCCAACACCCTCACCGAGACCTTGCTCGAGCAGTCGCAGTCCCAGGCCGAGGAGCTCCGTTCGCAGCAGGAGGAGCTCCGCGAGTCGAACGAGGACCTCGGCCGACAGGCCAGGCTGCTCGCCGACCAGAACATCGAGGCCGAGCGCAAGAACCAACAGGTCGAGCTGTCGAAGCGGCTTCTGGAGGAGAAGGCGGGCCAGCTCGCGGCCTCCTCGACGTACAAGTCCGAGTTCATCGCCAACATGAGCCATGAGCTGCGCACTCCCCTCAACAGCCTGCTCATCCTGGCCGACCAGCTCCAGGAGAATCCCGACAACAACATGACCGCGAGGCAGGTGGAGTACGCCAGCGTCATTCGCTCATCGGGCCAGGACCTGCTGACCCTGCTGAACAGCATCCTCGACCTGGCCAAGGTCGAGTCGGGCACGGTCACCGCTGAGTTGCACGAGCTGTCTCTCCAGGAGATGCGCAACTCCGTGTTGCGCGAGTTCGAACCGGTGGCGCTCGCCAAGGGGCTCTTGTTCACGATCGAGCTTGCCCCCGGCAGCCCCTCGCACCTGGTCACTGATGCGCTCAGGCTGCGTCAGATCCTCAACAATCTGCTGGCCAACGCCATCAAGTTCACCGAACAGGGCGGGGTCACCCTTCGGATCAGCGCCGCGACTTCAGGGTGGAGCCCGGAGAGCTCGTCGCTCGGGGTTGCGCCGTCGGTCGTGGCCCTCGCCGTCACCGACACGGGGATCGGCATCAGCCCCGAGCAGCAGGAGCGGATCTTCGAGGCCTTCGCCCAGGTCGACGGCACCACCGCTCGGCTCTACGGCGGTACGGGCCTCGGACTGTCCATCAGCCGCGAGCTCGTCGGGCTGCTCGGCGGCGAGATCGCCGTAACCAGCGCGCCGGGCACCGGCAGCACCTTCACCGTCTACCTCCCGGCGCCACAGATCGCGGCTGTCACGCCCGCCGACGCGAAGCCTGCACAGGCACCGTCGGTCGTAGCAGCCGTCGCTCCTGACGGCCCGATCATGACCTCGGGCGCCGGACTCGTCGGGTTGGGCGTGCGTATGACGGACCCGCCACAACAGGGCATGCCTACCGCCCGTGACCTCGACGGCGTCAAGGTGCTCGTGGTGGACGACGATTTCCGCAACATCTTCGCGATGACGGCGCTGCTCGAGCGGGGACGCGCTGACGTGAGCGTCGCCGAGAGCGGCCCTGACGCGCTGGCGACGCTGGAGCGAAAGCCCGACATCGACATCGTGCTGATGGACATCATGATGCCGTTGATGGACGGGTATGCCACGATCCGAGCCATCAGGCAGGTGCCGGGCTTCGCGTCACTACCGATTGTCGCCGTCACTGGAAAGGTGATTCCTGGCGAACGTGAACGCTGCATCGCGGCAGGAGCCAACGACTTCGTGCCGAAGCCGGTCGACACGGCTGAGCTCCTCGCCGTGCTCCGACCGTGGCTGCCTACTGCCGTGCCGTCGTCATGAACGCGCCCGTCCTGGTGGTCGACGACAATGCATCCAAGCGCGTCGCGCTGCGAGCCGTGCTGGAGCCGCTCGGCTGCACCATCGTCGAGGCAGGGTCGGGGCTCGAGGCGCTCCGCTGCATCATGGCCCAGGACTTCGCCGTCATTCTGCTCGACGTGCGCATGCCGGGGATGGACGGTTTCGAGACGGCCGCCCTGATCCGCCTCCGCTGGCAGTCGGAGATGACGCCGATCATCTTCGTCACCGCGAACGCCGACGCCGAGGTCATGAACTCCGATCGCTACGCCGAAGGCGCGGTGGACTTCATGACTGCGCCCCTCCATCCCGAGGAGCTGCGGGCCAAGGTGTCGGCCCTCGCCAACCTGTTCACCAGGGCGGAGACCCTCGCGGCGCGGGCCCGGGAGTTGCAGACGTCCGCCGACCAGCTGCGGCTCCTCACCGACGCGGCACCGATCGGGATCTTCCAGACCGATGCCGCCAATGCATATTCGTACACGAACCCCCGTTGGTCGGAGATCACCGGGCTCTCGGCGGAAGACGCCGCCGGGCAGGCGTGGGACAGCATCCTGGGCTCGACGGCGCGGGCCGAGCTCCGCGCAGAGTTTCGTGACGGTTCGATCGACCGGGCCGGGCTCTGCCATCGCTTCGAGATCACACCACCGGGTGTGGAACCGCGGATTGTGCTGGTCACTTCCCGGGCCGTTCCGGACGCCGACGGCGGGATGGCGGGATGGGTCGGCACCCTCGCGGACGTCACGGCCGAGGCCGGTGCCGAGGCGGCGATGACAGGGGCCCGGGACGAGGCCACCGAGGCGTCGCGCCTCAAGTCGGACTTCCTGGCCAACATGAGCCACGAGATCCGCACGCCGATGAACGGCGTCATCGGCATGACCGACCTCCTTCTCGAGACCGACCTCGACGCTCGGCAGCGTGACTACGCGCAGACCGTGCGCAACTCGGGCGAGGCCCTGCTCACCATCATCAACGACATCCTCGACTTCTCCAAGGTGGAGGCGGGCAAGCTCGAGATCGAGGACACCAGCTTCAGCGTGCGGACCATCCTCGCGGATGTGGTGGACCTGTTGGCCCGGACGGCGCAGACGAAGGGGCTCGAGCTTGTCACGATGGTCGATAAGGCCGTTCCCGACAACGTCGGCGGTGATCCTGGACGAGTCCGCCAGGTCCTGACCAACCTGATCGGCAATGCCATCAAGTTCACGCACACAGGCGAGATCGTCGTCCGGGTGACCGCGACGGAGTCGACGGGCGACCAGTCCCTGGTCCTCTTCGAGGTCTCCGATACTGGCGACGGCATCGCGCCGGACAAGGTGACCCTCATCTTCCAGCCCTTCGCCCAGGCCGACACGTCGACCTCACGCAAGTACGGCGGCACGGGCCTGGGCCTGGCCATCAGCAGCCAGCTGGTCACGCTGATGGGCGGCGACTGCGGGGTGTCGAGCACCCTGGGGACGGGCAGCCGATTCTGGTTCACGATCTCGGTGCACACCAACGGCGGTGACATCGGTCGCGACCTCCGGGACGACGATCTCGTCGGGATGACGGCGCTCGTCGTGGACGACAGTGCCAGCCAGCGCGCCGTGCTGTCTGAGCACCTGACCGACATGGGCATGACGGTGCGCTCGGCGCAATCGGCGACCGCGGCGCTGGCCACGCTACGGACTGCTGCGATCCAGGGTCGGCCCTTCGCGCTCGCCCTCATCGACTGGGGGATGCCGGAGATGGACGGGTTCGAGCTGTGCCAGGCGATCTCCGCTGATCCAGCGCTCACGCCCCGTCTGGTGCTCATGACTGGCCTCGGTGGCGACCGCGACCTCGGAGAGGCGTCTGGGTCCGCCGCCTACCTGACCATCTCCAAACCGGTGCGTGTCGACGACCTGCACGATCGCCTCCGTGCATCGTTGGGGCTGCACGACACCACATCCGTCAGGCCGGAGACCGCCGTCGCCGATCCGTCGGCGTCGAATGTCCACGGCGAAGTGCGGCTTCTTCTCGCCGAGGACAACCTGATCAACCAGAAGGTCGCGGTCGCCATGCTGGTCGGCGCGGGATATCGGGTCGACACCGTCCTGAACGGCGCAGCCGCGGTCGAGGCGTTCGGCGCGAACCGGTACGACGCCGTGCTGATGGACTGCCAGATGCCCGAGCTCAATGGCTATGAGGCGACGGCAGCCATCCGGGCCCACGAAGGGGCCGACCGTCACACGCCCATCATTGCCATGACGGCAGGGGCTCGTCGTGAAGACCGCAAGCGATGCCTCGCCGAGGGGATGGATGGGTACCTGGCCAAGCCGGTCAGCAAGGATGCGCTGCTGGCCATGGTGCGCCGCTTCGTGGGCAAACAGAAGCTCATGGCCCCGTCCTCCGGCGCCAACCGACCGAGGAGAGCGCAGGCGACGGCACCCTCGTCGACGAGCTCCAGGTGATCGGTGGCCCGGACAGGACGGCATGTTCGCCACCCGGGTGAATCAGTTCATCGAGACGCCGGACCAGGTGGCCCGACACCAATGGCTACGGTCGCCGCCGGTCGAGGAGATGCGCGCTGCGGGCTCGTCGGCGGGACATGAGATGAAACACGATGAGATGGACCGGCCAAAGAGTCCGCCAGTAGGCGAGACCGAGGAGTCCTTTCGGACGCAGCGCCCCGACCTGTTGGACCTCTGGTCGACTGGACTCGGTGATGCGGTAGCCGAGCCATGCTTCCCCGCAGAACCATTCGGTGGTGCCGAGCACGAGGGTGTCCGCGTCCTTTTCCTCGACACGCCACCAGTCCACGCGGGCGTCTGGCGCCACCTCGGGTGGCCGACGCAGCGTGAGCCGTTCGCCGAACGGACGACCGGCCCAGATTCGAAGACGCCATGCCCACGCCAGGCCGTACCACCTGAGGTCGCCGCCGCAGCGTTCGAGGTCATCTCTCGCGCCTTGGATGTCGGCGGCGTCCAACGGAGCGTGGGAGCGCATGGCGTGGACGCCGTCGCGCAAGCCCGTCCCGAAGCTCATCAGCGCCGATGGCACCCGTGCGGCCTGGTCTTCGAGGGCGGCGCGTATCGCGTCGGCCACCCCGACGCAGTGGATGTCGAAGGCTGCCGCGGCCGGCTCGGGGTGCTCGACGACGACCTCGGTGGTCAGGCTCTCAATGAGCGAATGACTGACCCGCCGGTCGACAGGGGTGACCAGGTCCACCCAACGGGCTGACAGTCCGGGCGTCAGCACGGGCACGTCCAGGATTCGTCGGGTGTGCAGGCCCCGTACCGCGGCGTAGGAGGCGATCATGGCGCGGTACGTCGTCACCTCCGCGCCGCCGATCTCGTACACACCGGCCGGAACGCGAGACGCCTGTTCCAGATAGCGGAGCAGATCGGCCTCGGCGATCGGCTGGATCCGGGTCGTGATCCACCGGGGGCAGACCATGACCGGCAACCGCTCTGTCAAGTAGCGCAACATCTCAAAGGAGATGCTGCCGGCGCCGATGACAACCGCGGCTCGTAGTTCGACGACGTCGACCCCGGTCGATCCGAGCGTCTCGCCGACTTCCTGGCGACTGCGCAGGTGTGTGGACAGATCGCTGTGGCCGAGGCCGCCCAGGTACACGACTCGCCGTACGTTGGCCTCAGCCGCGGCCCGGGCGAAGGACGCCGCGAGATCACGGTCGCGTGACGCGAAATCGCCGGGGCCTGCCATGCTGTGCACCAGGTAGTACGCGGTGTCGACACCGGCCAGAGCGCTCACCGTGGCCGCCGTATCGGCCACATCGACCTGGCGACGCTCCGCCACGGACGGCAGGCGATCGACGTGTCTCCCAAGGGCCACAGCTGCATGGCCGCGGTTGACGAGATGGGCGAGCAGCCGCCCACCCACATAGCCACTGGCCCCGATCACCGCCGAGGTTCCCATCAGTCCATCTCCGGTTCCGGGATCGCGAGCGTGCCGCGCTTGAGCCTCCCGACGTGTTGCGAGGTGCTCGACGCCGCCGCACGTGACCGCCTCGTCGACAAGATTGTCGGTGACCGAGTCGCGGAAGGCGTCCGCGCCAAGCAAGCCGAGACTACCGTCGGACTCCTCAGCGACCTCACCGCCGCGGGCGGTTAGGTTCAGTCGTAGGAGCGGATGGCGCGTACGTTGAGGAACACCATGAGGGCGCCGGCGACGGCGACAACGGCGAAGCCTCGGCCGATCTTCGCCCAGGCGAGGTCATCGAGGATGAGCGAGCGCAGCGCTTCCATGATGTAGGTGACCGGGTTGAAGGTTGCCGCGATCTCCATCGGACGGGTGAGCAGGTCGCGAGGCACAAAGTTCGGTGTCAGGAACAACAGCGGGAAGAACACCAACGAGCCCGACTGGGTGGCGGCGGCGCTTCGTGATTTCAGTGCGATGAGTTGTATGAAACCGGAGAACACCACCGACCACGTCGCCGCCAGCACCAGTAGAAGGCCGAAGCCGATCACGCCGCTGGCGACCGAGATGCCGAACACCAGGGACACGAGCACGATCAGCGCCGAGATGGCGACGCTCTTCGTTGCCTCCGCCGTCAGGCGGCCCAGCACGATGGCAGTCCGCGACACAGGCGTGGCGCGCAGCTTGTCGAAGTAGCCACCCACGATGTCCTCGACCAGGAACAACCCCGCGCTCCCGAACGATGCGGCGAGCAACAGGGCGCTGGGAACTTGGAATGCGGCGTAGTTCTGGCCCTTGAGGAACGAGGTCCCGCCGGAGGGGAAGATCTTGCCGGCCTGGCCGACGTTCACGACCAGGAAGAACAGAGGGATGAACACGGTGGGAAACAGCGACTCCGGCGTTCGGCGGGTCTCGCGGATGGCTCGGCGGCTCAAGGTCCAGAATGCAGTCACAGCACCTCCTGGACCTGGCCGGCGATGCGCTCGCGGGTGCGCCCGGTTGCATCGAGGAAGACGTCGTCCAGGGACGGATCTCTGTCGAGAGCCAGGCGTTGGCGAAGCTCGGCCTTGAGCTCGGCCGGCGTTCCCTCCCGGACGATGAGGCCGCCATCGATGATGGCCAGGCGGCTACACAGCTGGTCGGCTTCCTCCAGGTACTGAGTGGTGATGAAGACCGTCGTGCCGAGGGTGTTGATGCGGCGCAACTCTTCCCACACGGTGATGCGGCTGGCTGGGTCGAGACCGGTCGTCGGCTCGTCGAGGAAAAGGACCTTGGGCCGGTGGACGAGGGCCGAAGCCAGGTCGAGCCGGCGCTTCATCCCACCCGAGTAGCCCTTGATGCGCCGGTCGGCGGCGTCGAGCAGGTCGACCAACTCGAGGAGCTCCTGGGCCCGATCGGTAGCGTCGGCCGGCGAGCTGCCGAACAGCCGGGACTGCATGACGAGCAGCTCGCGCCCGGTCTGGCGGGGGTCGAGGCCGGCTTCTTGCAGCGCCACCCCGATGCCGCGCCGGGCCGCGTCCGGATCTGCGGTGACGTCGACCCCGGCGACGCGAGCCGAACCCGATGTGATGGTCATCAGCGTGGTCAGCATGCGTACGGTGGTCGACTTCCCCGCACCGTTGGGACCGAGGAAGCCGAAGACCTCGCCTTCCTCCACCCGCATGCTGACGCCCCGCACCGCGTCGACAGTTCCGCTCCGGCCGCTGAACCGCTTTACGAGGTTCTCGGCTTCCACCGCGAGCGCCATGGTCTACCGTACCGCCGGCCGCGGCCCCGCCGGCGGCG
>JBBSGQ010000158.1:0-8074 GCA_038253965.1 Acidimicrobiales bacterium
ACGGCCAGGACGCGCTCGATGATCGCTCCGCCGATGAAGGCGATGACCATCGACAACACGATGGCGACCCCGATGGGCACGGAGTGGCTCAGCTTCCAGGTGATGTAGGTCGAGAAGAGCGCCATCTCACCCTGGGCGAAGTTGAGCAGGCCCGTGGTGCGGTAGATCAGCACCAACGCCAGAGCGACCGACGCGTAGACCACGCCGTTGCCGATGCCGTTGAGAAGCTGCGAAATGAAGAGGTGCACGATTCAGAACCCCAGGTAGGCCTTGCGGACGCCTTCGTCGCTCCGGAGAGCTTCGGCCGAACCACTCGTCACGATGCGCCCGGTCTCCAACACATAGCCATGGTGGCCGATGTCGAGCGCCAGATTGGCGTTCTGTTCGACCACCATGATGGTGAGACCGTCGTCGCGGTTGAAGTCGCCGAGACGGCTGAACAGCTCCCGGGTGATGAGGGGGGCAAGACCGAGTGAGGGTTCATCGAGGAGCAACAACCGGGGCCGGGCCATCATCGCCCTGGCGATGGCCAGCATCTGCTGCTCGCCGCCGCTCATGCCTCCGGCAGCCTGGCTCCGCCGTTCGCCGAGGCGGGGGAACCGCTCACACCACCCATCCACGTCGGCGTTCACGTCGCCGTCGGAGCGGGTCACGGCCCCGAGCCGGAGGTTCTCCTCGACCGTGAGATCGGTGAAGGTTCCGCGACCCTGCGGCACGTGGGCTATACCGCACTTGGCGACCGCTTCGGGCCGACGGCCGGTGAGCGATGCGCCATCGAACGAGATGGTCCCCTTGGCCGAGATCATGCCGCTGATGGCTCGCAAGGTGGTGGTCTTACCTGCGCCGTTGGCGCCGAGGACCACGACGACCTGGCCCTCATCGACGGTGATGTCGATGTCATGCAGCACCTGCACCGGTCCATAGCCGCCCGACACCCCGTGCAGCTCGAGCAGGCTCACCGGTGCGTGCTCCCCGCGGTCCGGGTCATGCCGGCGCTCCCAGGTAGGCCTCGATCACCGTGGGATCGTTGCGCACCTGCTCTGGAGAGCCCTCGGCGATCTTGCGCCCGAAGTCGAGCACCACGATGTGGTGTGAGATCGCCATGACCATCGCCATGTGGTGCTCGACCAGCAACATCGTGAGGTCGAACTGGTCGCGGATCTGACGGATGGTGTGGCCGAGCTCGTCCACCTCGCCGTGGGTCAAGCCGTTCGCAGGTTCATCGAGCAGCAGCAGTCTCGGTTCGCTGGCCAGGGCCCGGGCGAACTCGATGCGCTTGAGCGTGCCGAACGGGAGGCCCGCAGCCGGCCGATCGGCCAGGTGGCCCAGGTCCAGGCGATCGAGGATCGATCGGCACCTCGCCCTGAGGCTGCGCTCCTCGGGAGCGACGCCGATCCGCAGCATCGCCCGAATGAATCCGACCTGCCCGTGGCTGTGGCCTCCGGTCATGACGTTCTCGAGCACGGTCAGCGCAGGGAACAGAGCGACGTTCTGGAAGGTGCGGGCGATCCCGAGACTGGCGATCTCATGCGGAGGGAGGCGCAACAGGTCGTGGCCGTCGAAGGTCACATGTCCCTGCGACGCCTCGTACAGGCGGCTCAAGACGTTGAAGAGCGTGGTCTTCCCCGCACCGTTGGGACCGATCAACGCGCAGATCTGCCCCTCGTCCACGCTGAAGCTGAGCGAATCGAGGGCGACGACGCCTCCGAACCGGACGCCAACCTCCTCGACGTTCAGCAACACCATCCGTGTCGACCCCCGACAGCCCTACTAGTTCGATAGCAGCCGCAACCCTAGTCACATGGACTCGCGTCCTGAGGAACGACTGACCTGGCAGACAACCTAGGACACCTGCAGAAGCACTTCAGGAACGGGCTCCCATGAACATGCCCCTCAGCTCGTCGTAGGCCTCGATGCAGCGCCCCGCTCCGAGCACAACGCACTCGAGCGGAGCCTCGACAAGGGTGACGGGGATCCCTGTCTCCTCGGCCATGCGATCGGCCAGACCCTTCAACATGCCGCCCCCACCTACGAGGTACATGCCTCGCAGGATGAGGTCATGGGCCAGCTCGGGCGGGGCCTCACCGAGGCAGGCAACCACTGAGTCGATGATCGCGCCGACCGGTTCGGCGATCGCGACCCGCACCTCCTCCGGCGAGAGGATCACCGTTTTCGGCAGACCGGACATCAGGTCGCGACCTCGCACCTCGGCCTTGACCTCATCCTGGGAGTCCCATGCCGAACCGATGGCCACCTTGATCTCCTCGGCGGTGCGTTCGCCCACTGCGATGCCGTACTCGCGTCGGATGTAGGTCTGGATCGCTGCGTCGATGTCGAACGACCCGACCCGTACGGCCTGCAACGCGACGACCCCGCCGAGAGCGATGAGCGCTGTCTCAGATGTGCCGCCTCCCACGTCGACGACCATGCTGGCCACCGGTTCGTTGATCGGCAGACCGGCGCCGATCGCTGCCGCCATCGGCTGCTCGATGAGCTGTGCCTCGGCCGCACCGGCCCGACGGGCGGCCTCGGTGACCGCTCGCCGCTCGACCTCGGTGATCGCTGACGGGACGCAGATCACGACGCGGGGCCGGTTGAACTTGCTCACTCCGGCCCGTTGCAGCAACAGGCGGATCATGCGCTGGGTGATGTCGAAATCGGTGATCGCTCCCTGACGGAGGGGCCGCACCGCGACGATGTAACCGGGTGTCCGTCCGATCATCTGCCATGCCTGCTGACCCATGGCCAGGACGTCGCCCGTCTGCTGGTTGAGAGCGATCACCGAGGGCTCGTTCAGGACGATTCCCCGGCCGCGCGCGTACACGAGCGTATTGGCCGTACCGAGGTCGATTGCGAGGTCCCGACCCATCCGATCAGCGTCTCCGTGAGGGCTGGCCAGGGGGGGCCGGTGACGCCCCCGGAGGAGCGGCCTGGCGCCGTTCCTTGCGGACGACCTGCGGGGAGAGGGCCTGCATCTCCCTGCGGAACGAGTCGACACCGGACTCGAGCGATGTCGGCTTCCGATTCCTCCACCACATGACCACGCAGTACGCGGAGACGAGGATGATGGGAACCGCGAGGTACCAGAGGACCTTCATCGGAGTGCTCGACCCCAATCGACGCCACCGGCCCAATGTTCCCGCTTCCATATCGGCGCTGTCGCTTTCACCGCGTCTATGCAGAACCGAGCGGCCTCGAACGCCTCCTGCCGGTGAGGGGCCGACACCGCAACCACGACGGCTGCCTCGGTGACCTCCAGCGAGCCGATCCGGTGCAGCAGCGCGATCCGGCCCACATCAGGCCAGCGGTCCCGAGCCTCGGCCGCGACGCGGGCCAGCGACGGTAGAACGTGCTCGGCGTACGCCTCGTATTCGAGCAGCGTGACGTCAGAGCGTCCGTCAGCGCAGTTGCGCGCGGTGCCGGTGAACACGACCGACCCCCCGCAGTCAGGACGCACCACCCACTCTGCTGTCTCGGCCACCGGCAGGGTCGAACCGGTGAGCCCCAGCCAGGTATCGCCGTCCGGGTGGGTCAAATCGGCCGCCGGCGCCCCCGCACCCCGTAGGTGGTGTTCGCCACGCAGCATTCCGTCATCGTAGATGGAGTCGAGGCCGGCCCGGCCTGTCTACTGTGGCGGGACCCGCGGACGCAGCGACGCCGGCCGTCAGTAATCTCGCTGGCGATGCCGTTTGACGAGGATGCCGAGGATGAACGGCCGGAGGCCGGTGGCCTGCTTCCTCCCGAGGACCGGCTCTGGCGGCATCCTTCAGAGCTCGGTCCCGGTGGTCCCGGTGCCCTCGGTCGCTCGGGGAACCCCCCCGCTGCGTCTTGGCCGTCCCTCGCGATGCTCGACCCGCCGGTTCCTCCGCGGGGCGGTCGACGAGGGGCATGGGCGTCGGTGGCAGCTGTGTCCTGCCTCGCCGGCGCGGCCATCGCCATGGGGGTCGTGCTCGCCACGCGGCCGAGCGCTAGAGCAGTGGAACGCGGCGCGGCGCAGCCGGCTGCCCTGCAACCGATCACATCGGTGGTGTGGAAGCAGTTCCCGACCGAACGCGTCGCAGCAATGGTCACGCCAGCGGTGGCGCGACTCGACATCCAAGGGCCGACCGGCTGGCAACAGCCGGCGTCGGCTGTCCTGCTCTACGACGATGGCACGCTCGTCACCAGCGCCGACCTCGTGCAGGGCAGCCGCAAGCTCGTGGTGACGTTCGCGAACGACCGTGCTCGCATCGGTCGCCTCGCCGGGGTCGATGGGCAAACCGGGATCGCCGTGATCACCGTGAGCTTGCAGGGCCGGCATGAACCGGACCTCGGAGGGATTCGTCCGACGATCGGCGAACCGATGTTGATGGTCGGCGGCCCGGGACCGGGATCGAGCCTCGGCACGATCACGACCTCGAGCGTTCGCAGGCTCGGTCGCGAGATGGACGGGGCCACCGGGTCGCTGCACGACATGATCGAGGTTGATCGTCCAGTGCTGGCCGACACGGCCGGCGGCGCGTTGGTCGACGCTGAGGGCCACGTGCTCGGCATCTGCCTGCGCGGCAAGGCGAGTGCGTTGGGATACGCGGTACCGATCGATCTCGTACGCAAGGTGGGAGACGCGCTCCACAAGGGCGGGAGGGTGCGCTGGGGACGGCTGGGTGTGCGGACCAACGACATCGACCCCGGACGGGCTCAGGACCTCGGCGTTCCCGGAGCGGCCGATGTCGTGTCGGTCGAGCGTGGCAGCCCGGCAGCCAGAGCCGGGCTGGCCAAAGGAGATCTCATCACGCGGCTCGACATGGCGAAGATCGAGTCCGTGACCGACCTGGTGGCTGCACTCAGCGAGCATCACCCTGGCGACGAGCTCGTCATCGAGTACCGACACGGGACCGAGTCACGATCCGTGCACGTCACGCTGGCCGCGAACTAGTGCGGTGATCGCCTTCGGAGGATGGTCGTGATCGCGACCACGATCCCTCCCAGCAACGTTCCAGCAGCTCCGAGGGCCAGCTCCTGGCGTCTACGGGGGCTCATCGTGGCGAGTGGTCCTGCCGCATGGCCTGCGACGAACGCCTCCTCGTTGCTGTGCTCAGGCTCCCAGCCGGCGGCCTTGATGCGGTCGTTGGCGACCACCCATGCGTGGCGGGCGTAGGGCAGGATTCCCGGCGGGGTGGGTGCCAACCCGAGGCGCCACCGCCAAGTCGCCACCTTGACCGCCACACGTTCCGGCACACGCAGCCGCGGCGTCGGCGACAGGGCGCGGCGCTCGGCGGCCTCGAGCCAGCCATCAGGGGCGACGTTGGCCGGACCGTCGATTCGGCTCCGACGAGCAGTGTCGACGGCAGCCGCCAGGTCGTCGAGGTGGAGGTACTGCGACGGCGGGTCATCGGTTCCGGCGGGCAGTCCGTCGACTGCGTCGAGCGCGCGGGCGACCCAACCGACGGCATCCTCTGACACAGCGGGTGCGGCGCGGAGCAGGGCCACACTGGCCCCCGGTCGCTCTTCGCGCCATTGGCCGACGAGGCGCTCGATCTCGGCCTTCTCGACGGCATAGCGAAGTCCGGGGTTCGGTCGCAACGGAGCATCCTCGGTGAGCGGAACCGGATTGTTGGGCCACGCGCCGTAGACGGTTGCGCTCGACAGGAGGACGATGGTGGGCACCGCGCCAGCGGCCGCCGCATCGAGCGTGCGACGGGTGAGCGCGACGTCGGAGCCTGCGGGCAACTCGTCTCCGTCGAGCACAGGGCCGAAAGTCGAGGCGAGATGGATCATCGCTTCGGCATCGGCGAACAGCGAGCTCAAGTCGTCGACCGCAAGGTCGACGACACTGGCAACCACTCGAGGCGAGCTCTCGGGTGCACGCACGTCGACCGCGACCACCCGCTCGACGGACGGGTCGGCGGCCACCAAGCGACACACCCGCCGGCCCAGTGCGCCCGCCGCACCCGTGACCACCACAGTTCCCATCGCCTGATCGTGCTCGCCGGGGGGCGGTCCGGTCCATTCGTCTCCGCGGGGAGTGTCCGCACCCGCAGGCGCCTACCCTGTGCGCGTGAGCTCCGCCGGATCCGGAAGCAGCGACAACCCGTTCGAGGGCATGCCGTTCCTCGGCGATCTGATGCGCATGATCGGCCAGCAGGGCGCGGTGTCCTGGGACGGAGCGCGGCAGCTCGCGCTTTCGATCGCCACTGGTGGGGACAGCGAGCCCAACGTGGATCCGATGGCTCGCATCTCCTTCGAGCAACTTGCTCGAGTCGCCGAGATCCAAGTCGGCAACGCCACCGGGTTACCCACGTCACTGACCGGTCGATCGGTGACGGTGACGCCGGTCACTCGATCTCAGTGGGTCTTGGAGGCGATCGACGCCTACCGGCCCCTCTTCGAGCGGATGGCGGGCGCCATCAAGGAGGAGGGCGTCGCCGCCCCTGAGTCCGCGGCCGACGCGCTGACGACTATGGGCGAAGAAGGGGACCCGACGGGTCAGTGGCTTGCTCAGCTCATGCAGCTGCTCAGCCCGATGATGCTCGGCATGACCGCGGGGTCGATGGTCGGGCACCAGTCGACCCGAAGTTTCGGGCAATACGACCTCCCGGTGCCGCGACCTATCAGCGACGACCTGCCCGTCCTCGTGGCGAACCTCGATGCATTCGGCGCGGAGTGGTCGCTCGACACCGATGATCTCCGCCTGTGGGTCTGCCTCCATGAGATCACCCATCATGCAGTGCTCGGGCTGGCCCACGTCCGAGCCCGTCTTCTCGGATTGCTCCAGGATTACGTGTCCGCCTTCCAGACCGATCCAGACTCACTCGAGCACAAGCTCGGTGACCTCGATCCGACCTCGCTCGAGAGCATGCAGGGCTTCCAGCAGCTCTTCGGGGACCCCGAAGTGATGCTGGGTGCGATCCAATCGGATCGCCAGCGGCAGTTGCTCCCTCTGCTGGAGGCGCTCGTCGCTGTCGTCGAGGGCTACGTCGATCACGTGATGGACCGCATAGGCGGCCAGCTGATCTCGTCCTACGGACGGGTCACCGAAGCGGTGCGGCGGCGCCGGGTGGAGGCATCGAGCAGCGACCGCTTCGTGGAGCGTCTCTTCGGCCTCGAGCTCACCCAGGACCGCTACGACCGCGGGACGCGCTTCATCGATGGTGTCGTCGAACGGGCTGGCGAGAGATCCCTCGAACGGTTGTGGCGCACCGAGGTCGAGCTTCCGACCCCACCCGAGGTCGACGCTCCCGGCTTGTGGCTGGCCCGCATCGATCTCCTCTAGTGCCGCGACCACGAACGTTGCGCTGTTCGCGAGCGAACTGGGTGAACGCCGACGAAGTGCCGCAGCGGATCGAGGACCTTGTTCGACGGAACGTGGACCGTGCACCGCAGGTGCGCCACGAGAAGCGGCCGGACCTTGATCGAGCGTCCGCGTCGAGCGTGCAAAGGATGCCGGAGGCAGCACTGGTTGCCGGATCAGGTCCTACACGTCGACGATCTTGTGGCTGACGACCTCGCCGGCACGCAGTTCGAGCAGGCCCATCGTGCGAGTCGGCGCCCGACGCCGTTGGGTCGGGCTACCCGGGTTGAACAGCCGCTGACCGTCGACGCCCAGCTCGTCGACCGGCTGGTGGCTGTGCCCGAACACCACTACCGCGCTCCCGGGGAACCGGCGACGCATGCGGGCCGCCCGCCCGTTGGTCGGCCCGCTGTCGTGGATCATGCCCACCGAAACCCCGGCAACCTCCACCTCGAGCGTTGCGGGTAACACGCCTACAAGGCTGTGGTCGTTGTTGCCGAGCACTGCATGGACCGGTGCGAACTCGCTCATGTGGTCGAGCATCTCGGTGACGAGGATGTCGCCAGCGTGCAGGATCACGTCGGCGTCGGCCAAGAGCTCGTAGGCGGCATCGGACAGAGGCCGAGCGCCGCGTCCCCGTACGTGCGTATCGGCCAGCACAGCCGCTCTGATCAAGGACGACCGCACGATCACTCCACCCGGCGCCGCCGACGACGAGGTGGCTTGTCCACTCGGTGGTGCTCGGGGCGGATGCGACGCATCGCTGCGTGAGCGCCCTTGGACAGCCGGCCTCGCACCTCACCT
>JBBSGQ010000159.1:0-8012 GCA_038253965.1 Acidimicrobiales bacterium
CTGGCCGACACGCTCGACCGCCTCCGACGATCCGAGGTCACGTCCGGAGATGTCGAACGAGTCAACACCCTCGTGACGACCGTGGCCGACGGTGCTCGCTGCTTCCTCGCCACCCAGCAGCAGTTGGTTGTCGACAGCCTGCTGACGCTGTTCCCCGAACTGGTGGCCGCTCACGCCGACGCCTCGGTTCCGGCCGCCGAGCCGGTCTTGATCGCTCCCATCGTCGACATCGTCGACGACCGCGCTGTCCTCGACGATACCCACCTCCGCAAGCAGCCCGACTGGTCCTACGGCGACGGCTGGTCGGGCAAGGTGCCGGCCGACCTGATCGACGAGCGCTCGGGCGAGACCGCCTGATCCGGAATTGCTTGGCCCCGGGCCGTCCGACCAGCCGGATACGGTTCATCACCAATGGCTGTGCGGGTGTTGCTGGCGGAAGACAACGTGCTGCTTCGCGAGGGTCTGAGCAAGGTCATCGACAGCCAAGCTGACCTGGAGGTCGTCGGCGCGTGCGGCGATCTGCCCGCGCTGCTCGAGAAGGTGCGCGCCGATCCACCAGATGTCGTGGTCACCGACATCCGCATGCCGCCCACCGGCACGGACGAGGGCATCCGGGCCGCCAACCAGATGCGCATCGATCAGCCGTCGGTCGGGGTCGTCGTGCTCAGCCAGTACGCCAACCCGTCCTATGCGTTGGCGCTGCTGGCCGAGGGCTCAGAGGGCCGGGCCTACTTGCTCAAGGAGCGGGTGTCCGACGTGGACGATCTGCTGCATGCCATCCGGGCGGTGGCCGCCGGCGGATCGGTCATCGACCCCAAGGTCGTGGAAGCGTTGGTGACCGCACGGTCGCCTAGACATCGAACGGACCTCGACCGCCTCACGCCGCGGGAGACCGAGATCCTCCATGAGATGGCCAGCGGCAAGAGCAACGCTGCGATCGCCGAGGCGCTCGTGTTGAGCGAGCGCGCCGTCGAGAAGCACACCAACTCGATCTTCTCCAAACTCGGCTTGTCAGAGGAGCGCAACCTGAACCGCCGGGTCAAAGCTGTGCTGTTGTATCTGGCTGGGACCAGCGCCCTCGACGAGTGATCGCGCCGTGAGCTCGTGCGCTGCCGACCGACGGGGGTGCTGGCCCCACCCCGGCACACCGGGCGGCACCCTGGCCGCGGTCGGCGCGTGCTGCGAGCATGGGCAGACCATGGATGAAGCAGTGCCGGTCAGAGTCGTCGTCGTCGACGATCAGGTCCCCTTCCGGATCGCAGCGCGCCTCGTCGTGCGAAGCACCAGGGGCTTCGAGCTGGTAGGGGAGGCCGGAACGGGTGAGGAATCGGTCGAGACCGTTTCGGATCTCAAACCGGACCTGGTGCTGATGGACATCAACATGCCAGGCATAAACGGGATCGAGGCGACCCGCCAGATCCTCTCCGCTGAACCGTCGACCGTCGTGTTCCTGTGCTCGACCTACCAGTTGAGCGACCTTCCGGCCGACGCATCGACGAGCGGGGCGCGGGCGTATGTCAACAAAGAAGAGCTGGGCCCCGACGTCCTCCAGCGACTCTGGGCCCAGCGCGACCACGAAGGCATGCTCACGACCTGACCCGCTCGATGTGTGGGGCTACCTTCATTCCCGGACCCCAGGTGACTGTGCGTCCATCGGGATTCGGCCGCTGATCGTGGCCCCCCGACCGGGGGAGGACTCCCAGGTGACCTTGCCCCCTATGGCGCCCAGACGGTCGCTCATGTTCACGAACCCGTGGCCTGCGGTCGCGAGCTGCACATCGAAGCCCGGTCCGTCATCGGTCACCTCGAAGCACAGATCGCCAGCCGCCGCGTCCTCCCAAACCTTGACCGACACCGTGGCCTCTGGCGCGTGCTTCGCCGCGTTCTGCATCGCCTCCAGGCAACAAAAGTAGACCGCCGCCTCGGTCTCGGTCGGCTGTCGACCAACTGCGGCGTCGACCTCGACCGCGAGCGGGCTCCTGGCGGCGGCGGCGCGCAGGGCCTCAGGCAACCCGCTGTCCATGAGCAGGGGCGGGTAGATGCCGTGGGCGAGATCGCGCAGTTCTTGGATCGTCTCCTTCACATCGGTCGCGAGCGCCTCGAGCATCGTCGCTGCGGTCTCGGGATCGTCGGCCACGAGGTCCCGCGTGAGGCGCAAACTGACGGCGAGCGCAACGAGGTGCTGTTGGGCACCGTCGTGGAGGTTGCGCTCGATCTTGCGACGTTCGGCGTCGGCGGTGGCGACGATGCGGGCGCGTGATGCTTGAAGCTCTTCGGCGTAGCGACGCACGTCATCGAGGCTTGCTTGCAAGGCCGAGTCGAGTTGCACGTTGTGCAGGGCCAGTCCGACCTGACGGGCCAGCTCGGCCAGCGCCTGATCGTCCTCCTCGGCAAATGCATCTCCGCCGGCCGGCCGCTCGACCACGATCAGCCCGAGCACTTCTCCCGAGTGGCAGGCCGGTGCTACCCGCAGTTGGGCGTCGGCACGGCCGGTGAGCAGGGCCGGGAGCCACACCGCCACCCAGGCACCACCGGAGACGCCCGCCCGTGCCACCACCGGCAGAGCTGTCGGGTCGATCGACAGCTGTTCGGTGGGGCGGTGGGGCACCGATGTCGTGCGCTCCATGTGCTCTCCGTCCCCGGTCCACACCTCGGCGGTGGTGAGGGCCATCGTCTTGCGGAGCGACTCAGCGAGCTGCAGGAGCAGCTCGTCCATGGGTATGGCTCGTGACAAGCGCGAGCCGAACGTCCGCAACACCTCGTCAGGAGCGTGTCGCTCCCCGTAGACCAAACGGTTGGCCGCCTCGGTGAGACGCTCCCGGGCCGGGAGGTACAGCAACGACGCCAAGCCGGCGGCGGCCATCGACAACAACAGAACCTGGCGTTCCCCGCCGTGTGGCACGCGGCCGAGCCCGATGACCACGACGAGGTAGACCGACACGATGACACCGGTGAGTCCGGATACCGACACCGTGGTGACGAGCAGATGGTCCACACGAGTCACGAGTGGCGTCGCCGCAGCGATGAGGGCGAGGGGGACCAACACGGTCGCAGCCCCCGCTACTGCCGCGCCCTGCCGTGGCCAGTCGAGCAGCAGGCGGAGCGTGATGATCACGAGCGCCACCTCCCCAGCCACCGCCACCGCGCAGCCGACCCACTGGAGCCGTTGTTTGGTCACGCCGGCGCTGGCGATGTAGCGGCGATGCGCCGGCACCGAGCCGAGCACGACAGCGACGAGCGCCTCGGCCCAGACCAGCCATACGGGGAGCGAGCGGGATCCGGCAAGCAAGACCAGGCCGATGGCGACAGCCGCCCCGTGCGCGCCGAGAACGAGGGTCCGGCGAGCCCGAGTGCCCAGCTCACCGTCGGGCAGAGCAAGCAGGAGGTGCAGGCCGAGGACCGGGAGCGTCGCAGTGCCCACCAGTCGCAACGCATCGGCAAACGTCTCGGTGGTCCCAGAGGCACCGCTGGCCGCCCACGAAGCGCCGAGATAGGCGATGCCGCCGACCGCCGCGACGGTCAACGCGATTCGACCCAGCGCCGACTGCCGGCGGATGAGTGATGCTCCGCTTGCGGCCCACACCACGACGAGACCGATGATCACCACATCGGAGGCTTCAAGCGACGGGCCACCGCGCCGACCTACGAAGACCAGGCCGGCCGCCGCGGCAAGTACCGCCACTGGCGACAGCAGCAGCCAGATCGTCGGCTGGGGTCGTGCTCCGACACCAGCGAGCACACCCTTCGCTTGCAAGGGTTCTTCAGGAGCAACGGTGAGGCTCATGGCATCTCCAAGGTTGGCAGGATCGAGCCCGTACGGGTGGCGTTCATCACTCGCTCCTCAAGACGGCCGCCGGCTGGGTACGAGATCCGGCTCGACCGGGGAACGCGGCGATCAGGTTGGCTACGGCGAGCACACCCAGAGCGACGAACGTCAACGTCAACAGCGGAACTGTCGGATGGGGTACGACGCCCAACGAGTTCGCGAACCTGGTCCACAACACCCGGCCGATGGCGACACCCACAGGGAACCCGACGACGACGGCAATGCCGATGGTGATGGTGGCCTGCCAGGCGACCGCGAGCGACACCTGCCGCCGGGTCACGCCGATCGCCTTGAACAAAGCGAAGTCCCTCCGGCGACGGCGCACGGAGGTCACCAGAGCATTGGCCAACGCACCGAGCGCCACCAGGCCGAACAGGACGGCCATGATCGTCGGTGCGACTCCCATCTCGCGGAAGTTGACGATGTCGGCGGGCCGCCTCGGTCCGGTGAAGACGGCATCGACGACCTGTTCCGGGTGGCTCTGCGCGAACGCCCGCAGGCGGCGAACCCCTGCGGCCTTGTCCGCTCCCGGCTTGAACCGAACGACGAACGCTCCTGCGTCCGCCGCGCCCTTCTCCTTCACGACCGCGGCCAGGACATCGCGGTCGACCAGGGCTCCCGAGCCGAGGCTGACGCGATCGCCGTGCAGGACGCCGAGCGTGGGGAACACCGCCTCACCATCGATGCGGAGCGTCCGCTGCGTCTTGCCCGTACCAAGCGTGACGGAGTCGCCGACCTTCTTGTGCAGTTCGTTGAGCGTCCGCTTGCCCAGGAAGATGTTCCGTGTGCTGAGTCCTTGGCCACCGGTGAGCGGCGGGACGACCTCTCCCTTGCCGCGCACCACACCCATGACGGCAAGGGACTTGCCCCCGACGGGGACGGACTGGAAGTCCATCCCTGCCCAGTCCTGCACGGCAGGGTCCTTGTCGAGCAGCGGGCGGAACGACTTCACGTTTCCGCCGGCCTCGTCCTCACCCCCGTACCCTCCGCCGATGTACATGGTCGTGTCCCAGCCCCAGCCATAGAGGCGCGGTTCGCCGACCAGGGAGCGCAAGCTCGAACCCCAGGTCAGCGCAGCGGTCAACGCGATTATGGCGATCACTGCGCTCAGCAGGGTCGTGCGGATCGGCACCGACGTACGGCCCCGTCCGGGTTCCAGCGCGAATCGCGCGCCGGCCACGGCCGAGACCGGTGCGCCGGACCGGGCGAGCGCAGCGACGAGACCGGAAGGCCGTACGTCTGGCGCACTCACCCGTTGCAGTCTCCAGGCGGTGAGCACGGGCTGCACCACGACGAGTACGAGGAGGAGCAGTGCGCCCAAGCTGAGCACCACCGCGTCGAGGGCGACCCCGGGAGACGGCTCCACGGCCCGCACCGGCCCGACGGGGGCCAGGGGTGAGAGCGCGGCGGCCACTCCCACTGCGGCGAGCACGCCGAGGCTCGTGGCCGCAACCCCTCCGCCGAGATCGACCGCCGCGATCCCCGCCGGTCGCATACCGATGGCGCGCATCATGGGGTGGTCGTCCGCTGCGAGGTGGACCTGGCGAACCAACACCTGACCGGCGAACACCACGACGGCCAGCCCCGCCGCGAGCCCGAAGAGGGCGAGCGACCAGGCAAGGGGCCGCACCGCCCGCTGGGCTCGCTCGGTCGTATCCGCCGCGACGCGCACGAACGGCGCGTCGACGCCGATCTTCCGAGCCGCCTTGAGGATGCCCGGGACAGCCCGCTTGCCGCCGGCGAGCCGCAGTCCTGTCCAGACGTAGGTGCCAGCGGCACGATGTTCCCGAACGAACGCGGGGGTGAGGAGGATGTACGCCGACTGGTCGATCTCGTCCTGGATGATCTCGTCGTTGAACCTGGCGATGCCGACGACCGTCATCGGCTTGGTCACCGTGATGTGCGGGTCCTCGAAGTTGTTCTCGAGCTCCTTTTGGGTGACGACGCCCCATCGGAGGACTTGACCCACCTTGTACCGGTAGACATCTGCCGCCACCCGGTTCACGACGAGCTCATCGGCGCGACCCTGCTTGGCGAGCCTGCCCTCGATGATGATCACGCGGTCCTGGTCGAAGTAGCGGCCGTCGACGCTGCCGAGGGCCTCAGCGCTGTACCCGGGATCGGCCTTGCCTTTGGCATCGAGCGGAGCGGCGTAGAAGCCCTGGTAGCTCGCAGCTCGGCTGACACCAGGCAAACGGGCGAGCCGCTTGCGTACCGCGGGACTTCCGAGTTCCGGCGCGTCGAGCGAGACGTCGGAGGCCTTCGACGCCCGCAGGTACCGGGGGTACGCGGCCACCGTCCGGCGAGCACCGGCAACGGCGGCCAGCGAAGCACCCCCGCCGGCGGCAAGGAGCACCACCAGCAGGAGATACGACAGCCATCGACGGCGAAGCGACGTTCGCAGCGCATACCACGTTCCGGCCATCCGCTTCTCCTGTGATGGCGCGGGCGCCGGTCAGCGACCGGTGGCGCCGGCCACCTCGGCACTGTGGTCGGTCTCGTCGACGACCACGCCGTCCTTCATGCGCACGATCCGTCCGGCCGCAGTTGCCACGTCGTTGTCATGGGTGACGAGCAGGATGGTCTGGCCGCCCTGGTGCAGCCGGCGGAACAGCTCCATGACCTCGGCGCCGCCCGCCGAGTCGAGCGCACCGGTCGGTTCATCGGCGAGCACGAGCGTCGGCTCATTGGCCAGGGCCCGTGCGATGGCAAGACGCTGCCGCTGCCCACCGGACAAGACACCCGGCGCAGCCTTGGCCTTGTCGCCGAGGCCGAGGAGGTCGAGCAGATCACGAGCGCGTGACTCGGCCCGTTTGCGTGGTGCGCCGGCGACGACGGCTGGCAGCACGACGTTCTCCAGCGCGCTCATCCCCTCGAGCAGGTTGAAGAACTGGAACACGATACCGATGTGGCGTCGTCGCATCCGAGCCAGTTCGTCCTCACTGCGGCCGGTGATCATCTCGCCATCGAGCACGATCTCGCCCTCGTCGGCACGATCGAGTCCCGCCACGAGGTTCAACAACGTCGACTTGCCGCAGCCCGACGGCCCCATGATCGCTGCGAACTCGCCTCGCCCGAGCGTGAGGTCGGCGCCTCGCAAGGCTCGCACCGGCGCGCCTTCGGCTTCGTAGGTCTTGCGCAGGCCGTGCACACGCAACACGTCGTCTGGCGGCTGGGTCGTACCGACACCGCCCGGTCCTCGCTCGCTAACCCGCGCTCCTTCATCCATCATCGGTTGCCTCCTCCCGCCGTGAGGGCGGCTCGGCTCGGCAGACGCCACGCCGAAACCGGCGCGGACCGTCCTTTGACCAACGCCGGCTCCAGCTCAACCGCCCCGTCGAGAGGCGCCGGCAGCGCAGCCCAGGTGGCATCGGAAAGGACCGTCTCGCCCTCTGTCGCCCACTGCTGCAAGCGCTGTGCCAGGTTGACCGTGTCGCCCACCAGCGTGTACTCCAACCGTTCCTCGGACCCGAGCAGCGCCGCTGCAGCCACGCCGGTCGAAAGACCGATGCCGAGACCGAACGGCGGCAGACCCTCTGCGATCCACCGCTCATTGACCTCTGCCTGCGCATCGTGCATCACCGCTGCTGCTTCGACGGACCGCTGGGCGTGCTCCGCCAACGCGAGCGGAGCCCCGAAGACGGCCATCACCGCGTCGCCGACGAACTGCATCACGGTGCCGCCGACACCGATGATGGCCCGGTTCATCTCTGCCCGGTGCTCGTTCAGTTGCGACGCGAGAGCTGCGGGCGGCGTCTTCTCGGCGATGGTCGTGTAGCCGCGTATGTCCGACATCAACACTGTCACCTCGACCATCTCGGACTCGCCGATCCGCTTCCCGTCACGGGCGAGCTTCTCAGCCACGCCGCCCGGCAGCAGCCGACTCAACGTCTCGCCCTGCTCTTCCCGATCGACGATCGCCAAGTGGAGGAGGCGGAGCCGGCGCAGGCCTCCTTTGGTCCCGCTCGACGCTTCGCGAGCCAGGCTGAGGAAGAGCGCCTCGATCGCGTCGGCGACCGCCTCAGGCGTTGTCTTGCGGGCGACGGCTATCGCCTTGATCGGTCGTCCTTCGGCGACGAACCGCAGAAGCTCCTCATCGCTGGCACCGAGCTCACCGTCGGCTGCGACAGGCCTCATCAGCTGGTCGACGATGGCCGGATCGAGCGTGGTGCCTCCGGTGGCCACC
>JBBSGQ010000160.1:0-7984 GCA_038253965.1 Acidimicrobiales bacterium
CCCTCATCAGTGTGGCCTGCTCCAGAGTTGGGGCTCTGGCGCGAGCTCGCAGTGGCAGGTCTCGACGACACACACGAAGGGGAACCGCATGGACGACGTCTTGGGATACGCGGGCAAGCGCGTAGTGGTCACGGGCGCCGCCTCGGGGATGGGCGCAGCGACTGCCGCTTCACTCGTCGATCTCGGTGCCACGGTGATCGCGCTCGATCGAGCGGACGTGCGCGCCCCTGTCGGGCAGCGCCTGAAGGTCGACCTCCTCGAGCGGGCGTCGATCACCACGGCGGTCGGCGCGATCGGTGGACCGATCCACGCGATCTTCAACTGCGCCGGCCTGCCCGGCGCACCGGCCTCCGAACGTGACACCATGATCGTGAACTTCATCGGTGCTCGTGAGCTCATCGAGCAGCTCGTGCCGAAGATGCCCCCGGGCGGTGCGATCGCCTACGTCGCCTCCGCCGGGGGACTCGGTTGGGAGCAGAACATCGAGAAGTACCGCCCGCTGTTCGAGGCAGAGGGCTTCGAGGCCGGCGTGGGCTGGCTCGACGCCAACGTCGACGTGTGGGAATGGAGCGGGTACGCCACGTCCAAGCAGGCGATAAACGCATGGATCGCGTGGCGCTGCTGGGGTCTGATGAAAGAGCACGGCATTCGACTCAACTGCGTCAATCCCGGCCCCACCGACACCGCGATGATGCCGGCGTTCCACGAGTCGGCCGGCAAGGACCTCGTCGACTCGGCTCAGGGGCCGATCGGCAGATACTCGACGGCGGAGGAACAGGCGTGGCCGATGATCTTCCTCAACAGCCACCGATCGAGCTACGTGCTCGGCGCCAGCGTCTACACCGATGGCGGCTTCTACGGGTCACTGCTGGCAGGCACGCTCAAGATGGGCGCGTTGGCCCCGCCCGCGGAGTGATGGGTGGACCTGCTACCGAGTGGCGAGCAAGAGCAGGTGATCGACGCCTTCGCCGCTCGCCCGACAGGAGTTGTGATGTGTTGGGGCTCTGCTGTGGTCATGGATGCCTCAGCGATGTGACGAAGGTGGTCAAAAGATGCGCACGGGCACCCGCGAGTAGCCGGCGACATTCGCCATCTGGACCCGTTCGAGCCGGTCGGTGATCACCTCGTAGCGGGGGAACCGGCGAGTCAGCTCCTCGATGGCGACGCGGCTCTCCATCCGGGCAAGTGCGGCACCGAGGCAGCTGTGGATCCCGTATCCGAAGCCGAGCGAAAGTGATGGCGCACGGGTGATGTCGAACCGGTCCGGGTCGTCGAACGCACGCGGGTCGCGCGTCGCGGCGCCGGTCACCAGGATGACCGGCATGCCGGCCGGTATCGTCACCCCGTGTCGTGTGACGTCGTGCGGCGCATACCGGCCCTGGTACTGCGACGGCGGGTAGTAGCGGAGGATCTCCTCTACCGCCGCCGGGATGCGGGCGGGATCATCTCGCACAAGCTCCCATTGGTCGGGGTGAGCTTCGAAGAGGACCACCGCGTTGCCGATCAGCTTCGTGACCGTTTCGGCACCCGCCCCGCCGATCAGGGTGCCGAAGCCGGCGATCTCGGCGTCGTCGAGCTTGTGCGCGGCCCCGTCGTCCCCCTCGACCTCGACCTGGGTGAGGCGGCTCAGCATGTCGTCGACGGGAGCGGCCCGCTTGGCGGCGGCGAGCTTGTAGAAGAACTTGCCCATCTCCATCGAAGAGGCCTGCCCCTCGGGGCCCGCCGCGAGTTGGCCGACATCGCGGTGCAGGAGCAGGTCGAGCCAGTGGCGCACCTGCTGGCGGTCGGCGGCGGGCACGCCGAGCATGCGGCAGATGATCTCCACCGGGAAGGGCGCTGAGAAGTCCGCAACGAGATCGATCTCGCCCGACGGGTCGAGCTGGTCGAGGTAGCCGGTGATGACCTCGCGGATCATCGGCTCGAGCGCGCCGATGGCCCGAGGCGTGAACACCCGGCTCACCAGTGCCCGGAGCCGGTCATGGCGGGGCGGGTCGATCATGATCAGGCTGTCGAACTCCGGCATCTCGCCAATGGTGAGCGTGGCCAGGTCGACGCCATGGGCGCTGCTGAACTCCTGCCAGTTGCGGAGTGCCTCGACGACGTCGTCCCACCGGGTGAGAGCGGCGAAGCCGTAGCGCTCGTTCAGGTAGACCGGCCGCTTGTCGCGCAGCTGCCGATAGGTCTCGTACGGGTTGTCGAAGTAGGTGGTCGAGAAGGGGTCGAACTCGACATCGTCGGTGGTCGGTGAGTCGCTGGTCATGGGGTCGACACCCTCCCTGTCCCGACCGAAGCGAATCGGCTTCGGACGTCTTCCGTCCCCGCGTCGGTCTGGGCGCGATGATAACGGCATTCTCAATTCGCTCAAGTCGCCGCGCATCGAGTGCACGGCTGCTCCTCCGAGCGGGTGGTCGATCTGTTCGACGAAGCCGGGCTCGCGCAGGTGGGGCAGGTCGAGGACCCGCATGGCCTTCGAACATGCCGCCCGGCGCGCAGATGTCGCTCACCAGGATGAGATCGTTCGGATCCACCATTGAGATAGGAGAGAGGGGGCATGGTTTCGCGCATGTCCCCCGCCATGGAGATCTTCTTGTTCCTGCCACAGATGCGCATGACCCTCGACGCGGTGGTCGGTCGTGCGGTGGCTGCCGAGGATGCCGGCTTCGCCGGCCTCGTGGTCATGGATCACCACGCCCCCCCCCAGGCCCACCAGCAACCCCTGTACGAAGCTCTCACGCTGGCCACCTGGGTGGCGGCGAGGACCGACCGACTGAAGGTGGGCAACCTGGTCCTGTGCGACGCGTTCCGGCACCCCGCGGTCCTGGCCCGCCAGGCGGTGACCCTCGACCATGCATCCCGCGGCCGGTTCGAGCTCGGCATCGGCTGGGGCTCGGTACCCGATGAGCTGGCTCGCTTCGGCGTCACCGGGGCGGGTGCCAGAGACCGCGTTGGCCGGTTGGCCGAGACGCTCGACGTGCTCAAGGGTCTCTGGACCGGTGAGCCGGTCGACCACAAGGGCGAGTACTTCGCACTCGACGGCGCTGTGCAGCGCCCGACGCCGCTCGGCTCGATACCCATCGTCATCGGGGGCGCCGGGCGGCACACCCTCGACCTCGTCCGCCGTCACGCGGACTGGTGGAACCTCCCGGTGCACCTCGTCGGACGGCTCGATGACCTGCGTGAGCAGGCGGGGTCGGCCCGCCCGTCGATCCAACAGATGATCTGTTTCGTGCGCGACGAGGCGGAGCGCGAAGCGGTCGAGGCCGATGCCCAACGCCGGTTCGGATCGATGGGCCGCATGCTCAGAGGCGATGACGCAGCGTTGCTGGCCCAGCTGCAGGCGTTGCGAGCCCGTGGTGTCGAGCGCGTCTACCTCTGGTTCACCGACTTCGCTGAACCGTCCACGCTCCGGGCGTTCGGCGAGCGGGTGGCATCGGGCCTAGCGAGCTGATGCCCGAGCTCACCATCTCCGGGCTCTGGGCGTCGCGGCCGACCCGACCGGGTACGACGTGCTCGGCTGGCCGGCAGGTGGACGAGATCCCGGCGTAGCAGCTTGCCGGTGTCGGTGCGAGGCTGCTCTTCACGGAACATGATCTGCTTGGACGCCGAGCTCACGCGGGCTGAGCGCGCGACAGGCCACGTGACTCCCGTCATGCCGGTCAGAGTGTGCGGAAGGAGCCACCATCGACGAGAAGTTGTGCTCCATTGATGTATGCCGAGGCATCGCCGGCCAGGAAGAGACAGGCCCCCACCATGTCGTCGGGTCGGCCGATCCGACCCATCGGGCTCATCGCACCGGCCTGTTCTTTCATCGTTGGCGTCCAAGCAGCGCTCACGGCGGTGTCGAACGCTCCCGGCAGCAACAGGTTGACCCGCACTTTCGGAGCCCATGCGCCGGCCAGGCCGAGGGTAAGCGCGTTGAGCCCGGCCTTGGCCATGGCGTAGGGCAGGTCGAAGGGCTGTGGCCGCAGCGACCCGGCGGTCGACACGTTGATGATCGACCCCCCGTCGGCGGCTGCCATGCGCGTGCCGAAGCCGACGGCGAGGCGGAACGGGCCCCGCGCGTTGACTGCGTGGACCTTGTCGTAGAGCGCCTCGGTGACCGCTGGTAGGCCGTCGTAGAGCGGCGACATGCCGGCGTTGTTGACCAGCACGTCACAACGTCCGAACCTGTCATAGGTCGCCTCGACAAGTGCGTCGCAGTCCGCCCATCGGCCGACGTGGCAGGCGACCGGCAGCACCGACCGACCGGTCGCGACGTTGATCTCCGTGGCTGCGGCACGGCATCTATCGAGCTTGCGACTGGTAACGACGACATCTGCGCCCGCCGCGGCCAGCCCCTCGGCCATTGCCCTCCCGATCCCACTACTGCCACCGGTCACCACTGCCACCCGACCGGTCAGATCGAAGCGATCGCCGGGCGAGCGAGCTGGGGGGCCGCCGGCCTCGGTCACAAAGCAGGCCCTGCGTACTCGGTCGACGCCGCCAGCTCCGCAGCCCGGGCCATCAGGTCGAGGACGACGGGACCGAACGCGCTGAGCTTGGGGTCCCCGGCGGCCCGCTGGTAGCCCTGCTCGAGGACGATGGCGAGCTTCCAACGGGCAAGGATCAAGTAGTAGTCGATGTCGTCGACCTGACGCCCGGAGGTGCGAGCGAAATGGTCGAGCAGCTCGTCGCGCGAGGGCATGCCGGTGAGGTCGACGTAGCTCGAGTCCGCCGGTGCTGCTGTGTCCTGCGGCCAGGCCTGCAGGACCCACGCAAGGTCGATCTTCGGGTCACCGACCGTGCCCATCTCCCAGTCGACGATGGCGGCCAGACGCGCCGGCGCGCCGTGGCGGTACATCACGTTGGCGAACTGGTAATCGCCGTGCATGAGACCAGGGACGAAGTCGAGGGGCCGGTGAGCCCGCAGCCACGTCGAGGCGGCGTCGAGCCCGGGGATGTCGCGTCCCTTGATCCGGTCGAGGAAGCCCGTCCAACGGTCGACCTGGCGCTCGTGGTATCCATCGGGATGGCCGAGATCGCCCAGCCCCCGACCGCGCCAGTCGACCTGTGCGAGCAGGGCGCTGCCTTCGACGAGCTGGAAGGCGAGGTCTCGACGGGCGACGAGGTCGTGATCGAACGGTGCGGGCCAGCCGGCTGCGTGGTCCATCGGCGACCACCCCTCGACGAACCCCATCAGGTAGAACGGCCGACCCAGCACCTCAGGATCAGCGCAGGCTCCGATGGCTTCGGTGTGAGGTACGTCAGTGCCATCGAGCGCCTCGATGATCCGGTACTCCCGCATGATCCCCTCGTCGCGGGTCGCCGGCGCACCTGGCGGGGGCATGCGCAACGCGGCGTGGACGTCCCCGCGACGGATCTCGAAGATCAGGTTCTGGCTCCCTCCCGAGAGGAAGCGCTGATCGATCGGCGCGCCCGCGTCGGGGAGGGCAGCGGCGTCCATCCACGCGCCGAGGCGTTTGGCATCGACGCTCGGCTCCGCTTCTGAGCCGATGTTGCCAGCGACGGCGCTGCGTTGATCGGTCACTGGTTCGCCACCTGATGCTCGAGGTGGTCGGCGAACTTCTCGCGGGCGGCGGCCAGCTTCTTGGGCCTGTGCTCAGTGGGCCAGGAATCGTCGCTCGGCCGATGGTCCCGCAGGATCTGGCGGGCGACGGTCACCTTGTGCACCTCGGTGGGCCCGTCGGCCAGTCCGAGGATCGGGCCGATGAGCCACATGCGAGCGAGCGGAAGCTCGTTGCTGACCCCGAGGGCGCCGTGCACCTGCATGGCCCGCCAGGTCACGTCCTGGAGGACCGTCGGCATGACTGCCTTGACCGCCGCGATGTCCTTTCGGACCTTGCGGTAGTCCTGGTACTTGTCGATGGCCCACGCGGTGTGCAGCACGAGGAGCCGGAACTGCTGGATCTGAGCGTAGGAGTCGGCGATGTAGCCCTGCACGAACTGCTTGTCGGCGAGCAGGCTGCCCTGGGTGCGCCGACTGAGTGCCCGTTCGCACATCATGTCGAAAGCCTTCGTGGCAAGACCGATGGCGCGCATGGCGTGATGGATACGCCCACCGCCGAGGCGCGTCTGGGCGATGGCGAAGGCCTGGCCTTCACCGCCGAGCAGGGCGTCAGCGGGCACGTGCACCTGGTCGTAGTGGATGAGGGCGTGGCTGCCTTCGTCGACATCTTCGGTGCCGAGCCCGATGTTGCGAACGATGTCCACGCCCGGGGTGTCGCTCGGTACGAGGAACATCGACATCCCTTGATACGCGCTCACGTCGGGGTCGGTCACCGCCATGACGATCAGGAAAGACGCAGTCTTCGCGTTCGACGAGAAGAACTTCCAGCCGTTGATGATCCATTCGTCGCCGTCACGCATGGCGCGGGTCGTGAACATGGTGGGGTCAGATCCCGCATGGGGTTCGGTCATCGAGTAGCACGAGAAGATCTCACCGTTGAGCAACGGGCGCAGGTACTGGGCCTTCTGCTCCTGCGTGCCGTAGTGAGCGATGATCTCGGCATTGCCGGTGTCGGGCGCCTGCGTGCCGAACACCAGAGGCGCCCATTGTGACCGACCCAGGATCTCGTTGAGCAGGCAGAGCTTCAGTTGGCCGAACCCCTTGCCTCCGAGCTCCGGTCCGAGGTGCGCGGCCCACATCTCGTGATCCCGGACTTGTTGTTTGAGCGGGCCGACGATCTCGCGCAACTCCCCATCGAGGGGCGTGAACTCCAGCCCACCCCACAGCAAGTCGATCGGCTCCACCTGCTCGCGGACGAACTCGTCAACCCAGTCCAACTTCTCCTGGAACTCGGGCTCGGTCTCGAAATCCCATGCCATGTCGGGTGCCTCTCCTCGGTGGTGGTCGCAGTTCGGGGCTTGGCTGCCGCGGCGGCGAGTCGCCGGCCGCCTCCGACTCGGGCCCGCCTCGCCGTGCCAGCACCCTCGCTCAGAGGCCTGGGTGAGCAGAACGGAACGTCATTCCCGTAGCCAAGCACATATGTTCCGCAGCGGCGCCCGCCGCATCGCCGAGATGGCCACGGTGGACGACCTGGCGACAACGTTCCCGCAACGCAGCGTCACCCGTCGCCGCTACTCCGGTACGGGTCAGGGAGGGTGAGCCCGAACCTCGCGGCGAGCGCAGACATGTCGTGTCGATCGTGCGCCCTGGGCTCATAGCCGCGATGGTGCTCGACCTGGAGATCGGCACGGTGCGAACCCATCGCCGGCAGTTGACAAGTCCATGCTGGGCGACAAACTCCTGAGGTCAGCCGAGCTCGTACGTGAGCTCGTAGGTGGCTTCCGATCCGGACGGGGCGGAGGTGGAGCCCGTTCCGCTGATGCCGGCCAGGGCGCCGCTGCCCGAGCCGGGCAGGATCGTCCAATCTCCGGACGCGACCTCGCCGTCGAACTGGCCGAGGGTCTCCAGCACGAAGGAGCCAGAGCGCTCACCGATCCTGCCAGTGATCCGTTGGATGCCGATGACCCGTGCCGTGTCATCGGGTGCGTACGCCATCAGCCAACGCACGGAGCTGTCACCTTCGATGTCGCCGGTGATCGCCTGGGTCACAGACGCCACGGTGAGCTTCCCGCCGGTGTCGAGCTGTTCGTACACATCCTCCTCCCACGAGTTGATGGTGAACGATCCTTTGGCTGTGGCCATGTTCTGCACCCCGTCCTCATAGATGTGTGCGTCATACACATGAGTCCCTACCCGCTGAGCACCGGACGAAACCCCGCCTGGTGAGCGCATGCGGTGCCGGCGACACGGCGAGCACTGCCCAGACCTGACCGCCGGCTCAAGTGAGAGCAGCTCAGCCGTACATCAGCGATCCCGGGGTGGTGAGCAGCTCGCCGGTCTCGAGCCACGTCTTCAGGCCGGAGAGGATCATCGGCCAGCCCCCGTAGAGCTGGTTGTTCGCACCCTCGCGCAGCTGGTCGTGGGTAACTGTCAGACGGCACGAGTCGCCGACGGGCTCGATCTCCCAGGTGACCCTCG
>JBBSGQ010000161.1:0-7976 GCA_038253965.1 Acidimicrobiales bacterium
GCGATCTCCTCGCAGAGACCGTCGCCCGTGCAGAGATCCTGGTCGATCCAGACCTTCATGGTGTCGGTTGCCTCTCTCGCGGGTGGGCAGACCACCCGAACATCGGGCTGGTCAACTGGGCAGCAGCGTAGCGGACCCAGCAATAAACACGGGAACTTGTGAACAAAGCCCTCGCACCATCGCCGCGTTGCAGCTTTGTGAACTCGGGGAGATACGCGTGCGGCCTCCACCGGATCGGCGGAACCCGGCGCTAGGGTCCGCGCCGGGCCTATCGAGGATGGATGGTGCGCCAATGGATGCATCGCACTATGAGCGGCAGTTGGCAGCGAACGAAGCCGAGCTCGTCGAGTTGCGTGGCCTCGCGGCGGGCCTCGAGGAAGAGGTCAGCGGACTCCGTCGGCGCATCCAGGACGCGCCCAAACGGGTTCGGACCCTCGAGGAGCGGTTGCTCGAGACGAAGGGCCAGTTGTCCCAGGCGATAAGCCAGAACGAGAAGCTCACCTACACCTTGCGTGAGGCTCGCGAGCACATCTCAGCGCTGCGGGAGGAGGTCGAGAAGCTCACCCAGCCGCCATCTGCCTACGGGACGGTGCTCCAGGTCAACGACGACGACACCGTTGACGTGTACTCGGGCGGCCGAAAGATGCGGGTGGCAGCGATGCCCGACGTGTTGGCAGGTTTGCACCGCGGCGTCGAAGTGGTCCTGAACGAGTCGTTCAGCGTCGTGCTGGCCCGAGGCCAGGATCTGACCGGTGAGGTCGTCACCATCAGGGAGGTCCTCGGCGGCGGACGGGCGCTCATCGTCGGCCGGGCGGACGAGGAGCGCGTCTGTGAGATGGTCGACGAGTTGATGGACGGCCCGCTGCGCGCGGGAGACACCGTGCTGCTCGACTCGCGCTCAGGACTCTTGCTCGAGAAGCTGCCTCGTCCCGAGGTCGAGGAGCTGGTGCTCGAAGAGGTCCCTGACATCTCCTATGACGACGTCGGTGGGCTCGACACCCAGATCGAGCAGATCGCCGACGCTGTCGAGCTGCCGTTCGTCCACCACGAGCTGTTCGCCGAGCACAAGCTGCCAGCTCCCAAGGGCATCCTGCTCTACGGGCCGCCCGGCTGCGGCAAGACCCTCATAGCCAAGGCGGTCGCGAACAGCTTGGCGAAGAAGGTCGCCGAGGTGTCGGGCGACAAGGCCGCGCGGAGCTACTTCCTCAACATCAAGGGCCCCGAGCTGTTGAACAAGTACGTGGGGGAGACCGAGCGCCAGATCCGGCTCGTCTTCCAACGCGCGCGGGAGAAGTCCGAGGAGGGTTGGCCGGTCATCGTGTTCTTCGACGAGATGGACTCGATGTTCCGCACCCGCGGCACGGGCATCAGCTCCGACATGGAATCGACGATCGTCCCCCAGCTCTTGGCCGAGATCGACGGTGTCGAGACATTGAAGAACGTCATAGTGATCGGCGCGTCGAACCGCGAAGACCTGATTGACCCGGCGATCCTGCGGCCCGGCCGTCTGGACGTCAAGATCAAGATCGAGCGGCCCGATCAACACGCAGCGGCTCAGATCTTCGGCCGCTACCTCACGTTCGACCTCCCGCTCGACGCCGACGAGGTCCGCGATCTCGGTGGTGGCGATGCGGAGAAGTGCGTCCGGATGATGATCGAGCGCACGGTGGATGAGATGTACCGCGATGACGAGACCAACCAGTTCCTCGAGGTCACGTATCAGAACGGTGACAAGGAGATCATGTACTTCAAGGACTTCGCCTCCGGGGCCATGATCGAGAACATCGTGCGCCGGGCGAAGAAGCTCGCCATCAAACGGCGTATCGCCACCGACGCGAGAGGCATCCGCTCCGAGGATCTGATCGCCTCGATCCACCAGGAGTACAAAGAGCACGAGGATCTGCCGAACACGACCAACCCCGACGATTGGGCGAAGATCTCCGGCAAGAAGGGCGAGCGGATCGTCTACATCCGCACCCTCGTCAAGCCGGACGAGGGCGAACCTGAAGGTGGTCGATCGATCGAACGGGTGGCCACCGGCCAGTACCTGTAGACCCAGACCGTTAGGGTGCGCGCGTGGCTGTCCACAAGGTTTGCGGGATCGAAACGGAGTACGGGATCGTGCTGCGCGGTCCGGGCGAGTCCAACCCGGTCACTGCCTCGTCCCTGCTGATCAACGCGTACGTCGGCGATCTCGAGCGCTCGGCCACGGCAGGGCCGAAGGTCGGCTGGGATTTCGACGACGAGATGCCCGGCAACGATGCTCGCGGCATGGCGGCCGCGGCCGGCGCCCCGCCCGAGGTGGAGACCCATCTGGTCAACGCGGTGCTCACCAACGGCGCCCGCTACTACGTGGACCACGCGCATCCAGAGCTGTCGACACCGGAGTGCGCCGATGCCCGATCTCTTGTCGTGTGGGATCGCGCCGCAGAGCAGATCCTCATCCGGTCGATGGAAGCGGCGCATCGCATGCTCCCCGACGGCCAGGAGATAGTCGTTCACAAGAACAACTCCGATGGCAAGGGCAACTCCTACGGCTGCCACGAGAACTACCTGATGGATCGATCGGTGCCATTCGGTCGGATCGTCCAGCACGCCACATCTCATCTCGTGACCCGTCAGCTGTTCACCGGGGCGGGAAAGATCGGCTGTGAGGCCCCAGGCACCTCAGCCACCGACGTGCCGTACCAGTTGACCCAGCGCGCCGACTTCTTCGAAGCCGAGGTCGGCCTGGAGACGACGCTCAAGCGGCCGATCATCAACACCCGCGACGAACCCCACGCCGATGCCCAGAAGTATCGCCGGCTGCATGTGATCACCGGCGATGCGAACCTGTCCGAGGTCGCCACGCTGCTCAAGGTCGGCACGACGGCCATCGTGCTCGCGATGGTCGAAGACGACTTCCTCCCTCGAGACTTCATCTTCCGGAGCCCTGTCCAGGCGATGCGTCGAGTGTCCCACGACCTCACCCTCGACCGCCCCATAGAGCTCGTGGATGGCAGCACGGTCACCGCGCTGGCCATCCAGTGGGAGCTGTTCGACCGGGCCCGGAAGTACGCGGAGGAGCATGGTCTCGAAACGGTCGGCGCGGAGGCGGGGCGGCTCGTGCTCGAGCAATGGGAGACGGTGCTCAGTGGTCTGGAGTCCGATCCGCTGTCGCTCGCTGACCGCGTCGACTGGGTGGCCAAGTACCGGCTGCTCCAGGCCTATCGGGAGCGCGACGACCTCGAGTGGAACGACGGACGGCTGGCTGCACTCGCCTTGCAATACCACGATCTCCGCCCTGCGAAATCGCTCGCGCGCCGGGTCGGTCTCCTGCGGATCACCGACGACGCGGAGGTCGAGCGGGCGGTCACCGAACCGCCGGAGGACACGAGGGCCTACTTCCGAGGGCGCTGCCTGCAGAAGTGGGCGGGTCAGATCGTCGCGGCCAACTGGGACTCCCTGGTGTTCGACATCGGTGCCGAGCCGCTCCGCCGGGTCCCGATGATGGAACCGATGCGTGGAACCAGGGCGCACGTCGGTAGCTTGTTGGACGCGTGCGCCACTCCAGCCGAGCTGGTGGAGCAACTGAGCACTTGAGAGGGACGACCGCATGGCTGAACGAGAGCAGAAGCGAAAGCCGGCACCGGCCAAGCAGGAAGAGCAGGTCGCAGACGCGCCCCCGAAAACGGAGAAGGGCGAGAAGCTCAAGGCCGAGATGGACGACCTGCTCGACGAGATAGACGACGTGTTGGAGACCAACGCAGAGGATTTCGTTCGCAGCTACGTGCAGAAGGGTGGGCAGTAGCGGCTCGGAGGTACTCAGCTCGCCGCTAGCCTCCGCGCACCATGAACGAGCCTGAGCGATGTGAGCGATGAGCATCCCGTTCTTCACACCGGGTGACGACCCCGGTCCGCACTTCGGCGAACTGCTGCGCCGGGTCGGCCTCGGACCGACCCCGCCCGTCGAGGCGGTCGGTCCACATCTGCAGGTCACCCACGGGACCACTGTCGTCGCCGTGCGGTACGCCGACGGAGTGGTGATGGCCGGCGACCGTCGAGCCACATCGGGCAACTTCATCAGCCACCGCTCGATCGAGAAGGTGTTCCCCGCTGACCGGTGGTCCGGAGTGGCGATCGCCGGCGCCGCGGGCCCGGCGATGGAGATGGTGAAGCTGTTCCAGCTCCAGCTCGAGCACTACGAGAAGGTCGAGGGCGGGGCGCTCAGCCTCGAAGGCAAGGCCAACCAGCTCGCTCAGATGGTCCGCAGCCACCTCCCGGCCGCCATGCAGGGCCTTGCCGTCGTGCCGCTGTTCGCTGGCTATGACCTCCGGCGGCGGGCCGGCCGGTTGTTCCAGTACGACGTCACAGGCGGCCGGTACGAGGAGAACGACTACGCAACGTCAGGCTCCGGTGGCCTCCATGCCGCAACAGTCGTCAAACTCGGCTTCCGTGACTCCGCCAGTCGCGACGATACGATCGATCTCGCTCTGCGGGCCCTGTACGTCGCAGCCGACGAGGACTCAGCCACCGGCGGCCCGGACCTCGTCCGGCGGATCTTCCCGGTGGTGGCCACGATCACTGTCGACGGTTTCGAACGGGTGGCCGACACCGAGCTCGGCACTCGCTTCCAGGCGATCGTCGACGCCCAAGCCGTCGCCGGTGGCACCGAAGGAGCGCCGTCCGCATGAGTGGACCCCAGGCGGATCTGTCGAATTTGGGTCGATCGACCGGCCTATGCGTTGTCAAACGACCCAAATCGCCGGCCGACGAGAAGGGGACGCGCCGATGAGCATGCCGTTCTACGTCGCACCAGAGCAGGTGATGAAGGACCGGGCCGACTACGCCCGCAAGGGCATCGCCCGGGGCCGCAGCCTCGTCGCGCTGATCTGCGAGGAAGGGGTGCTGATCTGCGCCGAGAACCCGTCGAACACGCTGCGCAAGGTGAGCGAGATCTACGACCGAATCGCGTTTGGCGGTGTCGGAAAGTACAACGAGTTCGACCAACTGCGGATCGCTGGCGTCCGTCACGCCGACCTGAAGGGCTATTCGTTCAGCCGCGAGGACGTCGACGCGCGGAGCCTCGCCAACCAGTACGCCCAGATCCTCGGCCAGATCTTCACCCACGAGATGAAGCCGATGGAGGTCGAGCTCCTGGTGGCTGAGGTGGGCTCAGAGCCGGCCGCCGACCAGCTGTTCCACATCCTCTACGACGGCACGGTCATCGACGAGGACCGCTCGGCGGTCCTCGGTGGCGACGCCGAGACCATCGCCCAACGGGTGGCAGCCAACCGCGCGGACGGCCATCCAGATCTCACAGCGGCCCTGCGACTCGCGGTCGACGCGTTGGCCGGCCCGGAGCGCACCCTGCAGGCGGCCGACCTCGAGGTGGCACTCATCGACCGCTCCCGCACCGGACGGTGTTTCCGCCGCCTCAATGACGACGACGTGGCAGCGCTCCTTCCGGCCGCCGCACCGGCATCCGAAAGCGACCCTGCGGACACCACTGGCAACGGATCGGCGATCCCGTAGGCGCCGCAAGAGCGCGCTGCTCCGGCCGTGCCGATCACGTAGTCCGCGTCACTCGGCACCCGCCCCCGGTACCGTGTGCGCGATGGAGCGCCGGATCTTCGGACTCGAGAACGAGTACGGCGTCACCTGCACCCTTCGTGGGCAGCGGCGGCTCAGCCCTGACGAGGTGGCGCGGTACCTGTTCCGGCGGGTCGTGTCGTGGGGGCGCAGTAGCAACGTGTTCCTCGCCAACGGTGCTCGGCTGTACCTCGACGTCGGGTCCCATCCGGAATACGCGACTCCGGAGTGCGACTCCGTGCACGACCTCGTCGTCCACGACAAGGCTGGAGAGAGGATCCTCGAGCAACTCCTGATCAGCGCCGAGCAGCGGCTGCGTGAAGAAGGCATTCGAGGTGTCATCTACCTCTTCAAGAACAACACGGACTCCGCCGGCAACTCCTACGGTTGCCACGAGAACTACCTGACCAGCCGCCGGGATGATTTCAGCCACTACGCAGAGGTGCTCATCCCGTTCCTGGTGAGTCGCCAGATCTACGCCGGTGCGGGCAAGGTGCTGCAGACGGCTCGCGGCGCGATGTTCTCGATCAGCCAGCGAGCGGAGCACATCTGGGAGGGCGTGTCGTCGGCCACCACCCGCAGCCGGCCGATCATCAACACCCGCGACGAGCCCCATGCGGACGCCGAGCGGTACCGCCGCCTCCATGTCATCGTCGGCGACTCGAACATGAGCGAATCGGCCACGTTCCTCAAGGTCGGGGCCACGAGCATCCTGCTCCGCATGCTCGAGGAGCCGAACGTCGTGCTGCGGGACATGACGCTCGAGAACCCGATCCGTGCCATCCGCGAGATAAGTCACGACATCACCTGCACCCGCCGGGTCAGGTTGGCCAACGGACGCGAGGCCAGCGCACTCGAGATCCAGGAGGAATACCTCTCCCGGGCGCTGCGCTACGCGGAGACACGCACGATGTCGCCGCTCGAGCAGCGCGCGCTCGACATGTGGGAGCACGCGCTCACCGGCATCGAGAAAGACCCGTTGAGCCTTGATCGGGAATGCGACTGGGTGATCAAGTACAACCTGATCGAGGCTTACCGAGACCGGCACGGTCTTGCGCTCACCGATCCCAAGGTTGCGCTGATGGATCTGCAGTACCACGACGTAAACCGTGACCGGGGTCTCTTCTACCGGATGCAGGCCCGCGATCTGGTCGATCGGATCTGTGATGACGCCGAGATCGATCGGGCAGTCGACGAGCCTCCGCAGACGACGCGTGCCCGTCTGCGGGGCGAGTTCATCCGGCGGGCCAAGGAGCGCAAGCGGGACTACACCGTGGACTGGGTGCACCTGAAGCTCAACGACCAGGCCCAGCGCACTGTGCTCTGCAAGGACCCGTTCAAGGCCCATGACGAGCGGGTGGAGAAGCTGATCGCCTCGCTCTGAGCGGGAGGCGACCCGGCATCACCGCACCGGTCAAGATGGAGAGATGACCGTGGTCGACCCGCTCGAGGACACGGTCGACGCCGTGCGCACGCTGGGAGCTCCTGTGATCCTCGACCACGAGCACCGGGAATGGGGCTGCCGTGTGGTCGTGGAGGACCCGGACGGTCGCTCGGTGGAGATCAATCAACGTGACCATTGCGATCAGGAGGGCTGAGGGGCGCACGCCTCCGAACATGCCGAGCTTCGACACCGTTCGCGTCGGTGAGATCATCCAGGAGCGAGCCGGTCTGCAGCGGATCCGGCTGGTCGACGGCAGCCGGGCCTACGTCCTCACCCATCTCACCGGGACGGTGGCGGTCGGCGACGAGGTGTTGGTCAACACCACAGCAGTGCAACTCGGGCTCGGGACCGGTGGGTGGCATGTCGTCCACTGGAACCTGTCCCGCCGCGAGTGGGAGCAACCCGGCCCTGGTCACATCATGAAGCTGCGCTACACGAGCCTGCAGCTCGACACGGGCGCCGCCGAGGAAGATCATCCTGAGACGCCCGACCATCTCGATCGGACGCCGGTGGTCGTCTGTTCGCTCCACAGCCAGATCGCCGGCGTGATCGCAGCGGCAAAAGCCGAGCAGCCGGGAGCGAGGATCGGCTACGTGATGACCGACGGCGCAGCGCTTCCGATGGCGTTCAGCGATCTCGTCGTCAGCTTGCGCGACGCTGCGCTCCTACACGGGACGGTCACTGCCGGGCACGCGTTCGGCGGTGATCTGGAGGCAGTGAACGTGCCGTCGGCTCTGGCCCTCGCGCGCCACGTTCTACGGTGCGACATCGTCGTGGTGGCGATGGGTCCGGGAGTCGTCGGTACCGGAACGCGCCTTGGCACGACAGCCATGGAGGCGGCGCCGGCGCTCGATGCCGTCGCTTGGCTCGGCGGCCAGCCGATCATCTGCGTGCGCATCTCCGGCGTCGACAGCCGCAAGAGGCATCGCGGCCTGAGCCATCACACGCTGACCGTGCTCGA
>JBBSGQ010000162.1:0-7969 GCA_038253965.1 Acidimicrobiales bacterium
ATGTCCACGATCGTGCAGGCGGGAACAGCCGTCTCGACGGGCTGCAGGCGGCGATCCTGTCAGTGAAGCTGAATCGGCTCGACGACTGGAACTCCAGGCGTCGAGAGGCCTCAGCTCTATATCGCAAGCTGCTCGACGGCACGACGTGCCAGCTCACGCGATCCGATCCGCGGGCCTCTTCCGTTCACCACCTGGAGGTGATCCGGGTGCCGGATCGCGACACGGTGCTCGCCGACCTGGACAGCCACGGCATCGGCTGGGGACTGCACTATCCGATACCGGTTCACCGCCAACCACCCTTCGCCGGGTTGCAGCCGGGTCCGCTTCCGGTAGCCGAGACGTCGGCAATGGAGATCGTGTCACTCCCGATGTACCCGACCATCCATCCGAACGAGGTCGAGCGCGTTTGTGAAGCGATCGACGCCGCCACTGACAGGACCAGACGATGAACCCCCCTCGGCCTGACGATTCGTCGACCTCGACGGTGGTTGCGCCCCCAGCCGATTCGGTGCTCGCGGTGCTCGACTTCGAGCCCAGACGCTTCAACCTGAGACCTCTAGACCTCGTGCGTTACACGCTCTACAGCCTTCTGATCGTGGCCTTGGCGGCGACGACCGGCTACCTGGTGGCGAACCGCGCTCAGCCCGTGTACGGCGCGCGCTCGGAGATCCTCTTCGAGCGGAGAACCGAGAACTCGACAGGCTTCCTCCGTGAGGATCGGGACCTGACGACCCAACTCGTCACACTCCGCACCCGGGCGGTGCTGGGACCGGTGGCGAGCGCGAACGGGCTGAGCATCGACGACCTCGCCAAGAAGCTGCACGTCGGCATCGTCGAGAGCAGCGAGGTGTTGCGGATACAGGTCGACGATCGCTCGAGGACAAGGGCGAAGAGCCTGGTCGGCGCGATCAGCAAGCAGTACATCGGTGGGGCCAACTCCCCGGCGTCCGGTGAGACCCAGCGGTACCTCGAGGATCAGTTGACGAAGGTCAGCTCTGAAACTCAGCGCCTGTCGGTGCGGAGCGCGGAGCTCGAACGAGGCCGACTCCGTCGCGCCTCGGGTGGCAATCAGAACCCGATCCCCACACCGGAACAGACGTTGGTGGACGCGGAGATCAAGAGCCTGCTCGACCAGCGCACCGAGCTCAACGGCCGGCTCGAAGCGGTGAACGTCGACTTCATCAACCGTCCGCGCGTGGCTCAGATCACCAAGCCTTACGCGATGGACAGCCCTGTCTCCCCGAAGCCGCTGAACACGGCAGTTGCCGGTGCGCTGGCTGGGGTAGTGGTCGCCGCCATCGCCGTGGCCGCGCTCGCTCGTCGTCGTGGACAGACAGTCCGCAGCACATGATCGCGCCGGCGGGACCGACCGGCACGACGCCGCTCGGTCCCGACCGCAGAACGGTCATCGACGACGAACAGGCCGACGGCGAACTGAACACTCGGAACGAGACAACCGCCGCCCTCGGAGTGGCTTCGTGGACCCTGGTCAGTCGGGCCAGTGGGCTGGTTCGGGTGGCGGTCGCCGGCGCCACGCTCGGGCCCACCTTCTTCGCCAACATCTTCCAGGCAACCAACACCGTCCCGAACATCACATACAACCTGATGGCGGGATCGCTCCTCGCCACGCTCGTCGTCCCCACCCTCGTCGAGGCATTGGATCGCCAAGGGCTCGAAAGGGCCCGGGCGGTGGCGCAGGGTCTGCTCGGGGTGGTGATCGTCGGCTTCTGTGCTGCCGGCCTCGTCGTGATCGCGCTCGGGCCGATCATCGTGCACCTGCTCACCATCGGCATCGCGTCGGGTCCCAACGCCAGAGCTGCCCACTTCCAGGCCTGGGTGCTGCTCCTGTTGGTAGTTCCGCAGATCCTTCTGTACGGGATCTCAGCGCTGGGGATCGCCGCCCAGAACGCTCAGCGCCACTTCCTCCTGGCGGCTGCCGCTCCCGCCGTGGAGAACATCGGACTCATCGTCACGCTTCTGTTCGCGGCCCAGCACTTCGGTAGCGGCTTCGACAACGCGCATGTCCCGTCCGGCTACCTCATCGTTCTCGGTGCGGGCGCGACCCTGTCGGTTGCTGCTCATGCCGGGCTGCAGCTCTTCGGCGCGGCACGCGCCGGGTTGCCGCTCCGCCCACGTTGGGGCTGGCACGACCCGGCAGTTCGTGAAGTTGCTCGTCGCGCCGTGCCAGCCATGGGCACCGCGACGCTCGACGCAGCCGCACTTTTCGCACTGATCGTCGCAGCTGGAACCGTGCCCGGCGGCGTCGTGGCGTTGCAGATCGGCCTGAACTTCTTCAACCTCCCTCTCGCCATCAGTGCCCGTGCCGTGGGGACGGTCATGCTGCCCGGGCTGGCGCGCGACGCGGTGCGGGGTCACTTGGACAGTTTCGGGAAGGCCTACGGCCGCGCTCTCTCGACGACTTGGTTCGTCGCGGTACCGGCATGTCTCGCCCTCGTCCTCCTCGCTCGCCCGATCGCTCAGGCCCTGTCGTTCGGCAAGCTGCAGCAGGGAGACGGGATCGAGCTCGTCACCGTTTCCGTGGCCGCGCTCGCGCCGGCCCTGTTCGGGGGTTCCACCAACGAGATCGCGCGGCAGGCCTCGTACGCGCGGCGCAACGTTCTTGCGCCACTGATCGCCGGAATCGCCCAGGTCGTCCTGATCCTGATCGGCGTCGTGCTGGCAGTCGTGATGTTCGACGGGGCGTCGACACTGCTCGTCTGCGGTCTGGCAGTTGCGGTCGCCTATCTCGTGCAGGCGATGATCGTCGATCGCTCGGTCCGTGGTGGCCTGCCCCGGTTGCCCGGTGGCCGATTGCAGGCCTTGGCCCGGCACTTCCTCGTGTCAGCGTTCACCATCGCCCCGGCGGCGCTCCTCGGGCGGCTGGTGGCCCACGCCGGCGCCAGCCGGGCTGCGACGCTCGCCGGCGTCGCAGGCGGCACGCTGGCCGGGCTGGTCGCCTATGTCGGGGCCCAGACCCTGCTGCGGGCGCCCGAGGTGACGTCGTTGCGTCGATCGAGCGCGACGCCCGCTGCCTTGACGCCTGCGACCGAAGGCAGCGCTGTCTGATGACGCTGATCACGATGACACCCAAGCACGTCGAACGAGATGACCTCCGGATCCTCGCCATCGCCGCGGTGGCCGCGGTTGCGCTCGGCGGAGCCAGCTTGGTCCTCGGCGTGGCGCTCCCGCTCATACTCGTGGTGGCGGTGGTGTTCGTGTTCGTGGCGGCCCGTCCGGTCGCGGCGGCCTACCTCTACCTCGCCACGTTGCCGTTCGTGACAGGAATCGGCCGGGGCGTGATCGTTCCGGTGTTCCGTCCGAACGAAGCGCTCGAGGCCTTCCTCATCGTCGCGGTCCTCGCCGGCCTGTACGTGCGCTTCCTCCATGGTGACACGCCCCACATCACGATCACCCGACTCGACCGTGCCCTGCTGGTCCTTGCGACCCTTGCGTCGGTCTGGCCGCTGGCGTGGGAACTTCTCCGCTCGCGCGTGCCCACGTCCGCCGATGTCATGTCGACAGTGCCGCTGTGGAGGTTCGTCGCCCTCTACGCCTTGTATCGCTTCGCGGTGCGAGATCCGAAACAGGTCCGGCGGTGCATGTGGATCCTCATAGCTGGTGCCGCGTCCTTGGCCGTGATCGCGGCGCTCCAGTCGCTCAACCTGCTCAAGCTGGGAGCGCTCTGGGCGCCCGAACACCCAACTGACAGCGGTGGCCGTGGCAACGCCACGTTGGCCTCCGCTATCGCGGTCGGCGACTACCTCTCGTGCAGCCTGGCTGTTGTCCTTGCCTGGACCTTGCGTTCCTCGCAACGCCGGCCGGTGCTGTACATCGCCGGAGGCATCTGCCTCCTGGGCGCGCTCGGCTCGGGCCAGTTCTCGGCATGGATAGGGGCGTTGCTCGTGGTGCTGCTGGTCGCGGGACACGAGCACCAGTTGCGGCGCCTCATCACGCGCGCCGCGCCACTCGCCGTGATCGGTGCCGCTCTGACCTGGCCGGTCGTCAGCAAGCGCCTGGCTGGGTTCAGCAGCGGCTTCGGGCTCCCGTCGAGTTGGCTCGGCCGGATCGACAACCTCACCCACTTCTACCTGCCGGCGCTCGCAGGCTTCCACTGGGTGCTCGGCGTGCGACCCGACTCGATCCTTCAGGCGCCCGAGACCTGGCGAGAGGTGATCTATCTGGAGAGCGGTCTCCTCTGGTTCCTGTGGGCCGGTGGCATCCCCTTGTTGATCGGTGCCATCTGGTTCTTCCGGGTGGCCATGCGGCACATGCGCGGGGTCGCTCGGGCACGAAGCGATGAGGTCGGCGTGCTGGCTCTGGCCACCTGGGCGGGACTGTGGGTCTTCGCCGTGCTGTCGCTCATCGACATGCACATCACGCTGCGAGGGGCCGGCGACCTGCTGTTCATCCTCCTGGGGCTCAGCTCGATCCGGTCATTCCGACCGACCGCTCCCCCAGCGTTGTCAGCAGACGCACGAACCGACCTCGCCCCTAACCCCGTCGCGGCCGAACCATGAAGCTGCTCACCGAACGATCGGCGCGACGGCTCACGAGTACCCGGTCGTCCCGGACTCGACGATTGGGGGCTGTCGCCAAGCGAGCGATCGACCTGGCTGTCGCCGGATCAGGTCTCCTCGTCCTCTCCCCCCTCGTCATGGTCATTGCTGTCGTCGTGCGGGCCACCAGTCGCGGTCCCGCCTTCTTCCGTCAGGAACGCATCGGCTTGGGAGGTCGACCGTTCGAGATCATCAAGTTCCGAACCATGACCGCGAGCAACGACGACACCGCCCTCCGCGAGATGATCCGCCTGGAGCTCACAGGCGAAGCGGTTCCCGCCGAGGACGGAAGCTTCAAGACGGCCGAAGATTCGCGCATAACCAGCATCGGCCGTTGGCTTCGCCACACGAGCCTCGACGAGGTGCCCCAGTTGGTGAACGTGATCCGAGGAGAGATGTCCCTCGTCGGGCCGCGGCCAGCACTTCCGTGGGAAGTCGAGATGTTTCCTGCGAAGTATCAGTGCCGGGCCGATGTGCTCCCGGGGCTCACCGGCCTGTGGCAGGTGAGCGGTCGTGGATGGCTCGACACGCTCGACATGCTCCGCCTCGACCTCGAGTACGTGCAGACGCGATCACTGCGCCTGGACCTCTCCATCCTCCTCCGCACCGTTCCGGTGATGTTGCGCTCGGACGGGACACGCTGATGCCTACCCTGTTCGTGAGCACCACCGGCGGCCATCTGACGCAGCTCTTCGACATGTCGGGTCGCCTCCCCGACGCCGACGACCCGCGCGTCTGGGTCACCCATGACAACGCTCAGAGCCGCTCGTTGCTCGCTGGCGAGGACGTCGTGTTCGTGCCCTACATCGGGGTGAAGGACATCCGGGGCGTGCTGGCCAGCGTGCCCAGGGCGCACCGGCTACTCAGGGAGCGCGGCCTCACGCGTGTGGTCTCTGCGGGATCGGGCATCGCGCTCGGGTACCTGCCTTACCTCGCAGCTCGCGGGGTGGAGGCGCACTACATCGAGAGCGCGGCTCGGGCCAACGGGCCTTCATCGGCCGGCCGCCTGTTGCGGTTCGCTCCCCGAGTCCATCGCTACACCCAGTATCCCCACCTGGCCGCTGGGCGTTTGCGCTACGTCGGCTCGGTCTTCGACGGGTTCCTCCCCGTCGAGCAGCCCCAGCCAGCGGTGATCCGCCGAGCCGTGGTCACCATCGGTACCGCCGAGGAGTTCCCGTTCCGCCGGGTCCTGGACGTCCTGGCGCCGCTGCTCGGTCCTGGGGGCGCCCTCGAGCGCCAGCAGGGCAGTCCGGTCGAGACGCTGTGGCAGACCGGTGGAACGCCAACCGACGGACTCGGCATCAGCGCCCGGCCGTGGCTCCCGGCCGCGGAGTTGGCCTGTGCGTTGGCCGACGCCGACGTCGTGGTGAGCCACGCCGGAGCGGGTTCGGCATTGAGCGCACTACGAGCCGGTCGCTGTCCGGTCCTCATCCCCAGAGAACTGGCTCACGGAGAGGTCGGTGACGATCACCAAGGCCAGCTCGCGAAGGCTCTCTCCGACAGAGATATCGCCGTGCATCGCAGCGTCGACGAAGTCACCGCCTGCGATCTGATCGTCGCGGCGGGTCGATCGATCGAACGGACGGCGCGGCCCCCCACCATGGAGTTGGTGTCATGACCTGCCAAGACGAATCTTCGCGCTCGGAGGCCGGGTTCGCTGCGCTCGAGCGTCTGCCAGCCCCGAGGTCGATCGTCGAACCCGGTAGCGACCCTGCATGGGCGACGCTCATGGCCGGGAGTCAGAGCAGCCTCTTCGGATCGCCACCCTGGATCACGGCGATCGCCGACACCTACGGCTTCGACATCGCGGCCGATGTCCTCCGCGACGGCGGAGATCCGATCGCTGGGATGGCGCACGCCGAGGTGAGTGACCTGCGCGGCACCCGGATCATCAGCCTTCCGTTCTGCGACTACCTCGATCCGGTGCTTCGGGGCGACGACGATTGGGCACGCCTGGTCGAACCGGCCCTGGCGCGCCAGCTGCCCCTGCAACTCCGGGTCCTGCATGCGGACGCACCGCGTCGCGATCGGCGTTTCGAAGCGGTGAGCGAACTGATGTGGCATTCGACGGATCTCCACCAGCCCGCGGACGAGGTGGTCGCAGCCTTGAAGTCGAAAGGCCGTCAGGGTGCCAGTTCGGCGGTCCGCCAGGGGGTGACTGTCACGTTCGGCAGCGATCTCGACGATGTTCGAGCGTTCCACGATCTGCACCGGCGGACGAGGAAGCGCAAGTACGGACTCCTCGCGCAGCCGTTCTCGTTCTTCGAACACATCTGGAAACAGTTCGGTCCGCTCGACGGCATCGTCGTAGGCCTCGCCCACCACGACGACGAGGTGATCGCCGGAGGCCTCTACCTGTTCTGGAACAACGTGATGTACTACAAGTTCGGTGCGTCGGTCGCAGAGCGCCTGAGGCTCAGACCGAATGACCTCTTGGCCCTCGAGAGCATCCGGCTCGGTTGCGAGCGCGGCATGAGCAGATACGACTGGGGTGTCAGCGACCTCGACCAGCCTGGGCTGTTCTTCTTCAAGCGCAAGTTCGCCACCGACGAGGCAACTGTGACTGTGCTCCGGCACCGCCCAGCCGACCACGACGACCAGGAGAGCTCCACGGCAGGCGCGCTCCTCGGCGAGCTCACCCAGTTGCTCACTCGCGAGGACGTCCCCGATGACGTCACCCAACGCGCCGGTGAGTTGCTCTACAGGTACTTTTGTTGATCCCCCAAGGAGCGTTCATGACTACATGTGAGAATTGCCGTGTCCTCATCATCGGGCAGGGCTACGTGGGTCTGCCACTCGCCATGCGTGCCGTGGAGGTCGGGCATGATGTCGTCGGTTACGAGATCGACGAGGCGCGGGCCAAGCGGCTCCAGGCTGGTGAGTCCTACGTGGAGGACATCTCCCACGACACGCTCGCCGCCGCGCTCGCCACCGGCCGGTACCGGGCGACCAGCGAGAGCAAGGCATGTGCCGGATTCGACGTCGCAGTGATCAGCGTTCCGACGCCGCTGCGAGACGGCACCCCGGACCTCTCCTACATCGAGGCTTCGGCTGCCCTCCTGGCCCGCTACGTGAGGCCGGGAAGCACGGTGATCCTCGAATCGACCACCTATCCCGGCACGACTGAGGAGCTCGTCGGCCCTGTCCTCGAGGAAGGGTCAGGTTTGGCGGCCGGCGTCGACTTCCACCTCGGCTACAGCCCCGAACGCATCGACCCGGGAAATCCCGACTGGAACCTCATCAACACACCGAAGGTCGTCGCCGGAATCGATGCTGCCTCCTTGGCTGCCGTCAAAGGCTTCTACGACAGGATCGTGGACCAGACCTGTCCCGTCTCGGGCACCCGCGAGGCGGAGTTGGCCAAACTGCTCGAGAACACGTTCCGACACGTGAACATCGCGCTGGTCAATGAG
>JBBSGQ010000163.1:0-7930 GCA_038253965.1 Acidimicrobiales bacterium
AGATCACCGACGAGTTCATTCGGGCGACGGCGCCTGACGGGCTCCGACCCGCGGCCGTCCACACGGATACCCATCCCGGGTTCATGACCGACTGGCAGACACCCCTCGTGGTGTTGTTCAGCCAGGCGAAAGGCATGTCGGTCCTCCACGAGACCGTCTACGAGGACCGCCTCGTCTACGTACCGGCGTTGCAGCAGATGGGCGCAGAGATCGAGCTGTTCACCACCTGTCTCGGCGGGCCGTCGTGCCGGTTCCACGATGCCAACTCACTTCATTCGGCTGTGGTCAAAGGCATCTCTCACCTGACGGGCGCCGACGTGGCAGTTCCTGACGTGCGGGCCGGGTTCTCCTCGGTCATCGCCGCCGCCATCGCCGACGGCTCCTCGACCCTTCGCAACATCCACCACCTCGAGCGGGGCTACCACCGGCCGGCGGAGCAGTTCGCGGCGCTCGGCCTGAAGCTCGAGGTGCGCGGTTGATCCTGGTCGACGCGGCCGGCCTCGCGGCCAGCCGACCCGGTCGCCAACTGTTCGCAGATGTGTCGTTGACGTTGTCGAGCGGCGATCGTCTCGCAGTGGTCGGGTTGAACGGGTGCGGTAAGTCGACGTTGTTGCGGGCGCTGGCCGGCGTGGCCACGACTGAGGCTGGGGTGCTGCGACGCGGCCGGGGAGCACGGGTCGTTCTGCTCGACCAGGACGCGCCATTGCCCGCAAGAACCGTGCGCAGCGCGGTCGGCGAGGGGTGGGAGGCCGAGGCGGTGATCGATCGAATCGGGATGACGCAGTGGGTCGAATCGGACGTGGCGAAGCTCTCAGGCGGTCAAGTCAAGCGGGTGGCTCTGGCTCGGGTGCTCGTGGAGGTCGGCCCGGGAGGCGGCCCCGACGACGACGCCGTCCTGCTCATCCTCGATGAGCCGACCAACCATCTGGACCTCGACGCGGTTGCCTGGTTGGAGGATCGCATCGCCGCGCACCGCGGCGGCCTCGTCCTGGTCACTCACGACCGTCACGTCCTGGACCGCGTCACCACCCGGATCCTCGAGCTCGACCGGGGCCGCGCCCACGTCCATGAGGGCGGCTATGCGTCGTACCTGGCGGCGAGGAGCGAGCGGGCCGAGCGCGACGAAAGCGCGGAGGCGGTCCGCCGAAACTTGGCGCGCCGAGAGTTGACGTGGCTCCGGCGCGGTGCTCCGGCCCGCACGAGCAAGCCGAAGTCGCGTGTCGCCGCAGCCAACGCGATCGTCGGGCACCGCGCCGAGACGACAGTCCGATCTGGCGAGTTGCCTCTGCACGGCGACACGCCCCGGCTGGGCGACAAGGTGGTGGAGCTCCATGGCGTCGGCCATCGTTTCGAACACGAGTCGAGGCTGTTCCACGGTGTCGATCTGCTCCTCGACCCGCGTGAGCGGCTGGGAGTGGTCGGCCCGAATGGGGCCGGGAAGTCAACCCTGCTCGACCTGATCGCACGACGTTTCCCACCGGCGGAAGGTCGGGTCGAGACCGGGCCGACTGTTCGGCTGGGGTACCACGATCAGGCGGGACGGGGCCTCGATCCGGCCCAACGAGTTCGCGATGCGGTGTCCGGACCCACCCGCCAGCCCGACTGGCACGATGCCGCGCTGCTCGAGCGGTTCTGGTTCGACGGCGACGCACAGTGGGCGCCGATCGCCACGTTGTCCGGCGGCGAGCGACGAAGGCTCCAACTCCTGCTCGTCCTGGCTGAGCGACCCAATGTGCTGCTCCTCGACGAGCCCACCAACGACCTCGATCTCGACACGCTCCGGTCTCTGGAGGACTTCCTCGACGACTGGCCCGGCGCCCTCATCGTGGTCAGCCACGACCGTGCCTTCCTCGAACGCACGGTTGCCGACGTAGTCGTGATCGATGGCGACCATGCAGTCGAACGAGTGCCGGGAGGCTACGCCGGCTGGCGTGAGCGACGGCAAGCAGCCTCCGTTCCCGCGACTGCGGTCCGGTCGGTACCGACTGCCCACCAGGCAGCGACACCTCGGCGCCGTTCACCGAGCACGCTTCGCCACCTCCTGCAACAGGCCGAGAAACGGATGCGCGAGGTCGAGGGGCGGCGTCACGCTCTGGCCTCCGACCTGACGGCTGCGGGCGCTGACCACCAACGACTGGCCGAGGTCGGTGCTGCGCTGGCCGTAGCCGACACCGACCTTGCCGAGGCGGAAGAACGGTGGCTGTCACTCAGCGAAGAGGCGGACAGCTGAGCTCGTCCGAGGCCGGAGAGACTAGGGATCGTGCCAGAGTCGCGCTGCTGAACGCGGTCTGACTCGGTGCTGCATGACATCGACTTCTTCCGGGCGAGCCTGTGCCAGCTCGTCAGTAGGCTCGGCCAGCTATGGCCTACCGACTCGTGCCGTGCGAGCCCACGCCCGAGGAGATACGCAGGGTCGCCGTCGAACAGCTCGACGCAGCGGTTGCCGATCTCTTGCCGAACGGCGACGGACGTGGCCCGGATGCCGAGGCGATCCACGATGCACGAAAGCGACTGAAGAAGACCCGCTCGTTGATCCGGTTGGCTCGAGCCGACTTCGATACCCCCTTCCGTCGGCAGGTCAACGCCCAGCTGCGCGAAGCCGGCCGATCCCTTTCCGCCCGCCGTGATGCCTACGCGCTCGTCGAGACGAGCGTGCGGTTGCTCGAAGCGTCCGAGGAACAGCGCTTCACAGAACCGTTGAAGCGCCTCCAGGCCTGGTTGGAGACCAGGACGGACAAGAGCTCTGAGGACGACAGCGAAGATGGCGTGGGCGCCGTGGCAGCGCGTCTCGCGGAAACCCGCGATCGCGTCGCTGCCCAGCACGCGGGCGCGGCAGGGTGGCGGGCGCTCGAGCCGGGCTTGCGGCTTCAGTACATGAGAGGTCGCGACGAGTTGCGGGAGCTCGACAACGCATCGTCGGACGAGGACTGGCACGAGTGGCGCAAGCGGGCCAAGGACCTCTGGTATCACCTCGACCTGTTGCGCAACGCGTGGCCCGAGGTGGTCAAGCCGCTCGCCGATCAGGCCAGCCACTTGGCCGACCTCCTCGGTGAGGACCACGATCTCGCCGTGCTCCGCAGCCTGCTCGATGACCAAAACTCGCCGGTCGAGGACATCGCTCCTATCTTCGAGCTTCTGGCTGATGAGCAGGCCAGGCTTCGGGCTGCGGCGATCGAGCTCGGTCGGCGGCTCTACGCCGACAAGGCCCGGACATGGACCGGCCGCATCGGCGCGTGGTGGACACTCGCCGAGCAGCGGTCGCCACGATCACTCCTAGCCGCCTCACGATCGGAGCAACGCGCGTGACCCTCGCCCGCAACGTCGACATCGCCCCGGCCACCGGCAAGCTCGGCGTCCTGTTGCCCGGCATGGGTGCGGTCGGCACGACGTTCATCTCAGGTGTGCTGGCCATTCGCAAGGGGCTGGCCAAGCCGATCGGCTCGCTCACGCAGATGGGTACCATCCGTCTCGGCAAGCGCATTGACCACAACGTGCCCCGCATCAAGGACTACGTCCCTCTTGCCGGACTGGACGACCTTGTGTTCGGCGGCTGGGACGTCTTCCCTGACGACGCGTACGTCGCTGCGTCACGCGCGGGAGTGCTCGACAAGTACCTCCTCGAAGATCTCGGAGAGGAGTTGCGGGCCATCAAGCCGATGCCCGCCGTGTTCGAGCAGTCCTACGTCAAGAACCTGCACAGCGACAACGTCAAGACCGGCTCGTCGAAGATGGATCTGGCCGAGCAGCTCATCACCGACGTCCAACGCTTCAGCGATGAGCATGGCTGCGATCGCCTGGTCGCGGTCTGGTGCGGATCGACTGAGGTCTACCGCCAGCCGGTGGCGGTCCACGAGAGTCTCCATGCGTTCGAGGCGGGCCTTCGCGACTCGGACCCGGATATCGCTCCGTCGCAGATCTACGCGTACGCGTGCCTGAAGCTCGGCATCCCGTATGCGAACGGCGCGCCGAACTTGACCCTCGACATCCCCGCGATGCTCGAGCTGGCCAAGGCGAACTCGGTACCGATCACCGGCAAGGATTTCAAGACCGGCCAGACGCTGATGAAGACGATCCTCGGTCCCGGTTTCAAGGCCCGGTTGCTCGGCGTGGAGGGTTGGTACTCAACCAACATCCTCGGCAACCGTGATGGCGAGATCCTCGATGACCCGGAGTCGTTCAAGTCGAAGGAGGTGTCCAAGCTCGGGGTGCTGGACACGATCTTCGAACCCGACCGCAACCCGGACCTCTACGGCGACATCAGCCATGTCGTGCGCATCAACTACTACCCGCCCCGAGGCGACAACAAGGAGGGCTGGGACAACATCGACATCTTCGGGTGGCTCGGCTACAAGATGCAGATCAAGGTCGACTTCCTCTGCCGGGACTCGATCCTCGCCGCACCACTCGTGTTGGACCTGGCACTGTTCCTCGATCTCGCCCGGCGCGCCGGCATGAGTGGCGTGCAGGAGTGGCTGAGCTTCTACTGGAAGAGCCCCCAGACCTCTCAGCCTGGGCTGTATCCCGAGCACGACCTGTTCATCCAGCTCATGAAGCTGAAGAACACGCTGCGTTGGTTGCAGGGCGACGACCCCATCACCCACCTCGGCGCTGAGTACTACGACTGACCGCTTGCGCACCGAGTCAATTACCGGCGAGTGACACTCGCTCGGCGCGCCGCCCACCGGTACCCTGGACGGCGATGGACACTGTTATCGACACCCCCGTGCTCACCGTCTCAGACACGGCGCGAGCGAAGATCCTCGAGTTGCTGGCTGCGGAGGATGAACCCGACACGCTCGGCTTGCGGGTCGCCATCACCGGGACGCAGGGCGCCGATTACGTCTACGACCTCTCGTTCGAGACGGTGGCCGAGGCCGGCGACGACGACGTCGTCTACCAGCAGGACGAGCTGACCGTGATGGTCCCGTCCGACAGCGCAGCGGAGCTGCACGGGGCCACCCTCGACCTTCCGACCAATGCCGACCAGGGCGGACTGGTCATTCGCAACCCGAATCGGCCTGACCCGCTTGCCGGCGTCACGCTCGAATTGGCCGGCACGATCGCCGAGCAGGTCACCCAGCTGCTGGAGCAGCAGATCAACCCGGCCCTCGCGTCCCACGGCGGATACGCATCGCTGGTCGGCGTCGAGGGCGATCGGGTGTTCATCACCATGGGCGGCGGATGTCAAGGCTGCGCGGTGAGCGCCATGACCCTACGGGAGGGGATCGAGCGCTCCATCAAGGAGAACGTCCCCGAGGTGACCGAGGTCGTCGACGCCACCGACCACGACGCCGGCGAGAGCCCGTACTACTCCTGACAGCCCCTGCCACCGATCGAATTTGGGTCACTTGACCGGTAAATGTGCTGTCAAGTGACCCAAATTCGTGAGAGCCGTGCGGATGACCCGCGCGATCTCCGCATCCGACGAGGCTGACGTGAAGCGGAAGACGTGCCAGCCGGCCGCTTCGAGCTCGTTGGCGCGCGCCCGGTCGGTGTCGAAGGCGGAGCGGTTGCCGTGCCACTCCCAGCCGTCGAGCTCGATCGCCACCATCGCCTGCGGATAGGCGAGGTCGATCCGGCACCTCCGTTTGCCGACCATCACCCTGTGCTGCTGGACGGGTGCCGGCAGTCCGCCGTCGCGCAGGGCGCGCAACGCACGGATCTCGAGGTTCGAGTCGCCCGGGTCGTAGCCCGGCAACCGCGTGCTCAGCACGGTCCGGATCACCGAGAGCTTCCGCCGCCCCGGCCCGGCGAGCCGTGCTACGCAACTCCTGACCTCCGGGAGTCGAGTGATCCGCCTCCGGGTTCCGGCATCGAGCCACGAGCCGGTGACCCACGGACCGAGTGACCCCGAGACCTCGATGACCGTACGCGCGGCGGTTGCCGTCGGGATCCTCCGGTGCCGGGTTCGATCAAGTTTCGGCAGGAGGATCGACCTATGGGCCATGACGCCGTCCAGCCGGATACGGCGATCGCGATCGGACATGACGTGGATACCGGGTTCGGACTCCACGTCGAAGCCCCATAGATGCGCTGCCGTCATGTGTGACGCGACAGTGCCGTCACCGCCGGCAAGGCAGGCGGCCAGCACCGCCTGTTCCCACGACGGAGGGCTACCAGCGATGAGGTAGACCCCCGGTCGGACGGCCTGCCATCGACCACCAGCCACTCGATGATCGATGGCGTGAGGTGGCATCCCGAGTTCGATGCACTGCTTTCGTGTGATCAATCCGTACTGACGGGCTGACCGATCGGTCACCCGCTGGTCGGTGCTCGACATGTTCTGCTTCCCCTGGCTGCACGGATTTGGGTCGATCGACCGGAATATGTCCGGTCAAACGACCCAAATCGCGGGATTGAAGGGGGAAGCGGAGGAAGTGGGGGGCGCGGTCAGGCGTCGAGGAGGCGGGTCACCTCGGCCACGATGCCGTCGGCGTCGAGCCCGGCGTCGTGAAGGATCGCTGCGGGCTTGCCCTGCGGGATGTAGGCGACGGGCAGGCCGAGCACACGGGTGCGGGTGCGTCCGTCGGATCGTTCGGCGACCTCGTCGGCTATTGCTGCTCCGATCCCGCCTTCGCGGAGGCCGTCCTCAGCGGTGACCATGGCCCGGAACCGGGCGGCGTCGTCGAGCATCGCCGGATCGAGAGGCTTGACCACCCGCGGGTCCCACACCGTGCAGGACACGCCCTGGGAGGCGAGGCGGTCGGCTGCCTCCTCGGCCGCCGGCGCCAGGTGCCCCACCCCGATCAGGCAGACATCGCCGCCCTCACGGGTGCGCCTGGCGTGAAGGCCATGGCCGACCTCGTCCTCGGCGACCATCCGGGCCGGCGTCTTCGGCCAACGCAACATGACCGGACCTGACGTGATGTCCAGTGCGTCGTGGAGCATCGCCTGCAGTTCCTGGTACGACGAGGGCGCGAAGATCGTGATGCCGGGGATCTTCGACATCAACACCATGTCGAGCACGCCGTGGTGTGACGGGCCGTTGTCGCCGGTGATGCCGGCCCGGTCGATGCAGAACACCACCGGGAGACCGTGGAGCCCGACATCGAGGTTGCACTGGTCAAACGCCCGGGTGAGGAACGTCGAATAGATGGCGACGACAGGACGCAGGCCGCCCATCGCCATGCCCGCAGCCGCGGTGACCGCATGTTGCTCGGCGATGCCCACGTCGATGAAGCGGTCGGGAAACCGTTCGGCGAACGGCAACAGACCGGTGGAGCCGGGCATCGCCGCTGTGATCGCCACGACATCTGGCCGCGCGTCGCCCTCCTTCACCAGCGCCTCGGTGAACGCCGCGCTGAACGAGGGTGCACCGCCCGAGCTGGCGAGCGGGCCGGTCTCGGGATCGAAGGCCGAGGTGTCGTGGAGGTTCATCTCCTCGTCCTGCTCGGCCGGGGGGTAGCCCTTGCCCTTGCGGGTGAGGACGTGGACGACGACCGGTCCGTCGTACTCGGCGGCGTTGCGCAGCGCCCGTTCGAGCCCCTCGATGTCGTGCCCGTCGTACGGGCCGGAGTACCGCACACCGAGGGTCTCGAAGAAGATCGGCGGCTCGAGCATCTCGCGCAATCCGGCCCGGGCGCCGCTCAGCCCCCAGGCGAGGTGGTTTCCGACCAAGGGGACATCGCGCACGAGCGCCTCGAGACGAGTGCGCTGCTTGAGATAGTGGGGGTTCAGCCGGAGTCGCGAAACGCTCTCGGTCAACCGGCCGACGGTGGGGGCGTAGGAACGGCCGTTGTCGTTCAGGATGATGATGGCCCGCTTACCCGAATGGCCGAGGTTGTTGAGGGCCTCATAGGCCATGCCACCGGTCATCGAACCGTCACCGATCACGGCGACGATCCGGCGCTGAGAGCCTGCTGAGCCGCCAGGCATCCCATGCTGCTCGGCGTGGAGCTCCTGGGCGATCGCGAGGCCGTGGGCGTAGCTG
>JBBSGQ010000164.1:0-7836 GCA_038253965.1 Acidimicrobiales bacterium
AAAGATCGCACCCCCCGGGATCGGATAACTCGTCGAACCAACCGGCTGGGATCCAACCCCTCCAAAGGACTGAGTGTGCGCAGAAGGCGGCGGCGAGGGCACAGCGCACGCCCCCAAACCGAGACCAGCAACCAGCAGCGCCAAGGTCGCGATCCGGCGGCGGCCGCAGAACGCAGGCCGGACCGTGACGCCGACCGCAGGCTCCTCCTCGTCGTCGAAGGCGCGGTCCTGGACGCGATCGGTCTGGGGACCCTTGCCTGCGGGTGTTACGAGCCTCGACACATTTCGGTGCACGCGTTCTCCTAGCAGTCGTCGTTCGCTCGCAGCTGCCCGACACTGGCCCGGGGGCGATCCAAACGCTGATGTTACGGTAAAGCGTCAATTGTTACAGAGGCGTCGACCCCCGCCGGCATGGTGCGGTAACGGCTGGCCGACCGACAGGTCTCGAGACCCTCGGTGCCCTCGTGGGCGCACGGAACGCGGCCCGTCTGGGTCGAGAAGCCGTCGCCGCTCGTAGTAACCTGCGTCGACCTCTGGCGGCGCCGCGGCTCAACACGAAGGATTGCGTGACATTCGATGGGTGTTGCCGTTGTGACCGGATCGTGCGGCCTCATCGGATCGGAAGCTTCGCTGCACTTCGGCGGGCTCGGCCTCACGGTGGTCGGCATCGACAACGACATGCGCCGTACCTTCTTTGGCAGCGAAGGGTCGACTGCTGCCAGCCGCGCTCGCCTCGAGGAAGAGCTCGGTCAGGCCTACCGGCATGCCGATGTCGATGTACGGGACCGCTCAGCGCTCGAGCGGATCTTCTCCGAGCATGCAGGCGACATCGAACTGGTGATCCACACCGCAGCCCAGCCATCTCACGACTGGGCGGCCCGGGAACCATTCACGGACTTCGACATCAATGCGGTCGGCACCCTCAACGTCCTCGAGATGACTCGTCGGCACGCGGGGAAGGCGCCATTCATCTTCACGTCCACCAACAAGGTGTACGGCGACCGACCCAACGCGCTTCCCCTGGTCGAGCTCGAGAACCGCTATGAGATAGCGCCGGGGCATGCCTATGAGGCGGGCATAGCTGAAGACATGTCGATCGATTCATGTCTCCACAGCGTCTTTGGAGCCTCCAAGGTCGCAGCCGACGTCATGGTGCAGGAATACGGAAGGTACTTCGACATGCCTACCGCGTGCTTCAGAGGCGGAACCCTCACCGGTCCCAACCATGCTGCCGCCGAGCTGCACGGCTTTCTCGCATATGTCGTCCGATGTGCGATGGTCGGTCGGACGTATCGGGTGTTCGGCTACAAGGGCAAGCAGGTGCGCGACGCGATTCACAGTCGCGATCTGATCGCCGCTTTTGACTGCTTCTACCGGGCTCCGAGGGTGGCCGAGGTCTACAACATCGGTGGCGGGCGCTTCTCGAACTGCTCCGTGCTGGAGGCCATCGAGTTGGCGGGCGAGATCACGTCCAGATCGTTGGAGTGGGCCTACGAGGAGACCAATCGGGTCGGGGATCACATGTGGTGGATCGGCGACAACAGTCGCTTCCAGTCGCACTATCCGGAGTGGAGGCTCACCTATGACGTGGTCTCGATCATGCAAGAGATCTTCGAGCAGAACAAGGATCATTGGATCGCGTGATCGATCGTGGAAAGCGCAACGTCCTGGGCGTGCTTGTCGACGCAGTCGACTATGAGGCCGCTACGGATCGCGTTATCCGAGCAGCGCAGGAACGCAGGTCGTACGCCGTAACTGCGCTGGCCGTGCACGGAGTCATGACCGGAGTCAGCGACAACGAGCACCGTCACCGGTTGAACAACTTCGACCTGGTCACTCCTGACGGGCAACCGGTGCGTTGGGCACTGAACCTCCTTGGCCGTGCCGGCCTGCGCGATCGCGTGTACGGACCGACCCTCACCCTGCAGGTGCTCGACCGCGCAGCGGAACTCGAACTTCCCGTGTTCTTCTACGGTTCGACCACGGGCGTGCTCGACCAATTGGTCTCCAACGTCAAGAAGCGGTGCCCCGACCTCATCGTCGCCGGCGTGCAGCCGTCGCTGTTCCGTTCCACGTCACTCGCGGAGAAGGACAAAACAGTCCGAACGATCCGAGAGGCCGGGGCGCGCCTCGTGTTCGTGGGTCTCGGCTGTCCTCGACAGGAGGTCTTCTGTTACGAGTACCGCAACGATCTCGACATGCCGCTTCTCGCAGTCGGCGCGGCTTTCGACTACCACGCCGGAACCGTGAGAGAGCCTCCAGCGATGGTCCAACGTTGGGGCCTGCAATGGCTCTATCGCCTCGTGCAGCAGCCACGCCGTCTGTGGCGCCGCTATCTGGTGCTGAACCCGCTTTTCCTGATGTGCCTCGCTGCGCAACGCGTCGGCTTCTGGCGGCCTGACGTCGCCACCACTCATCCTCCCCAGAGCGAGCTCCGGTGGGGATAGGTCAGGTCGGCCCGCAAGCGCGCTGCTGAGGACCGGCATCCCCGGTGTAGCCTGGGGGCCTATGCGGGACACCGCCGCTGACCGGCGCTTCCGCCAAGCAGTCGCTGGGTCGAGATCGGTGGAGTTGGCCTCTCAGGGTCGCCAGGTCACGCAGGCGCGAGACACCGGGAATCCCTTGCCTCCGGTCGCCCGACGCAACCGCCAGGCTTCGCGCCGCCATCCCCGAATCCTGCCTCGCATGTGGCTTGTCGTGCTGCCGCTGGCCATGATGGTGTCGAGCGACTACAAGCTGCGGCTGCGGACCCCGTCGGAGAGCCTCTCCGGACGACCGGATGCCACGGTCCTCGTGGAGTTGCTGGTCTACGGCATCGTTGCCGCCTTCTTGGTGTTCCAGGTCTCCCGACCGCCGCGCCGGGACCGACTGGACACCCCACTCGTCGCGGCGTGGGCGTTCGCGATAACGCTCGCTCTCAGCGCCTCCTACGCCGTCTATCCGACGCTGGCCCTTGCGAGAGGTGTTCAGCTGCTCGTCACTTGCGGGCTCGGCCATGCGATCGCGCTCTACGCCGACCGCACCCACCTGCACCGTCTCCTCCACGGCTTCGTCGTTCTCGCGGGCTGTTCGGTGATGCTCGGTGTCGTCCATCGCGTTCCAACCCCTGGCCTTGAAGCGAATCGCTTCAACTGGCTGCATGTCCACCCGGTCATGTCGGCGACCTACCTCGGCCTGGCAGCTGTGTTCCTGGTAGGTCTGCTGATGCGCAACAGGCAGCGCTGGGCTTCGCCCGCATGGTCGAGTTGGGTCTACGGCGCCCTTTTGGCCGTGTCCATCGGGGGTCTGCTCGCCACCCGAACTCGAGGCGCCATGGCCGGGTGCGTCGTCGGGTGCTTCGTCACCGCGATCGCCTCCCTGCGGCGAAGGTCGCGACTGGATCTGCTGGTCATGTCCGCAGTGGTCGCCTTCGTCGCCTGGTTGTTGGCTGGCGGTGAGATCCTCAGCTTCCTCCAGCGTGGTGAGTCGTCCAAGGCTTTGAGAACGCTGAGCGCTCGCACCGAGTTGTGGTCCGTGGCATGGCGTCTGTTCCAGCATCGGCCGATATTCGGATATGGCCTCACCGCGTCTCGAGGTCTGTTCTTCGATGCGGTCGGTCTCGGCGGGGCCCACAACGCCCTCGTGAACGTGATGGTCGACGCCGGCGTGTTCGGCATCATCAGTGGAGCGGTGGTCATCATCGTCTTGATCCGCTCCGCCCGCTCAGTGCCGCGCTCGACAGCCACTGGCGGCGACGTGCCTCTCATCTTGGGCGGGATCGCCTTCTTGCTGGTCAACAGCTTCACAGTGGAGTTTCTCGGAACCCCGGCGAACGTCGCGAACATCTGGCTCTTCATCCTCGTCGGGTGGGTGATGGTGCTTCGCCGCGTCAACGCACCGCCTCCTGGTGAGACCGCTCCTGGCGCACCAGGCGCTGTCAGGCGATCGGGAGCAGCGCGGGCGTGACGATCTGATCCGAGAGCGGGTCGCGGGGCTCGGATGACCATCGAGGTGGCGCCATCGCCCTGGGCCTCGCTAATCGGCGTGGCTTCGCTCGCGTAGTGCGCCCTGGTAGTACGCCCACCAGGCGACGGCCATGAGGCTCGACACGATCAGCAGTCCTGCAGCGGCTCCCGTCGCCCCTCCGACCAGGACTGCGATGGGAGGAACGGCGACGAGGAACGGTGAGATGACCAGGCGGGCCCGGAAGCTTCTCCGCGCGTCGGCAAGGACCCGGAGGCCGATCATGGCGCCAGTCCCCAGGCCGAGGGCCGCCCAGGCCAGGGTGACCAGCGGAAGGAGTCGACGGGCGGGCTCCCAGTTGTCGCCGAGGAGGTTCTTACCGATGTGCGTCGGGAGCAGGAGGACGGCGAAGCCCCAGATGGCGATCATGAGAGTGAGGCCCCACGATGTCGCGGCTACCGATCGCCTCAGTCGCGTCCGCGACCGGGCCTCGAGCCGCACCAGCTCCGGGATCGCCGCTCCGGGCGCGGCGGCCAGGAAGATGCGCATCGGTCCGATGAGCACAAGAGCACCTCGGAGCGCGCCCAGCACTCGTAGGCCGCCGACCAACCCGATGAGCCAGATCGCCAACTGCGACGCGCCTGTTCCCACCGTGAACTCGCCGAGGAAACGGGGAGCGAAATCGCGTTGCGCCCGCAGCCATGCCAAGACCTGCAATGGGCGCGGCCACAGCCGTGCCTGGCCCATCCCGGCGATCGCGCCCACTGCGGCAGAGGCCCCCCAGGCCAGCACCAGCATCGTGAGGGTCGGATCGCTTCCGATGAGCAGCCACGCAACGAGACCGAACTGGACGATCGTCCACAGACCGTCGTTGACCATCGCCTTGGCCGGCCGCCCGGCGGCAAAGAACACATAGCGCCACGCATCCTGGACGAGCAGGAACGGGAGCATCAGCGCGAGAGCCCGGAGCGGGTTGGCCACCGGGTCACCGAGCAGGGGCGCAATCATCAGGCAGACGACAGCGCTGATCAGCCCGACCACGAAGGCAGTCCCCACTGTGCGAGCGGCGGCGTCGCGCACCTCCGCCTCGTGGCTGGCGCTGTGCCGGACCAGGAGCGGCTCGGTTCCGACCGCCCGTGAGCAGCCCACAGCGAAGAGGTAGGCCGAGAAGACGATCTCGAAGGCCCCGAGCTCGCGGGCGCTCGCAACTCGGGCAACCACGATCGCGAGACCGAAGTTGGTTGCACTCGAAAGGCCCTGATCGAGAACTGACCAGGTAGCGCGCCGCCGCCCCGTCCCCGCTCGCGCCAACTCCGTGCGGTCAGAACCGACCGGCGTATCCGTCGACGTCACGGCGCAGGTATCGAGTTCGACCGAGACGACTGTGCCAGTGCCAACCACCCGAACCTACTTCGGCCGATCTAGCCGGTCGATCCGGGTCACCACTACACGCTCACGCACTAAGGTGTCGGGCACCACGCGCATGCTTCGTCTGTCGTCGTCCCCGAGGAATCAGGTACTTGCTTTGATGATGCGTGTTTCCAAGCGCCTGTACCTGGTCCTCCCAGCCTGGGCCAGGCAATCTTCTGTCGTGAGCAGGGTGAAGGCCCACCGGTTCTGGCATGACGCGAGATACGACTCGGAGTATTACGCCCGGGACGTCGAGGGGCCGGCGGTGCGCAGCTCCCACACGATCGCTGAGTGGATCGTGTCTGATTTTGCGCCCTCCTCCGTGGTGGATGTCGGCTGCGGTACAGGGGCACTTCTCGAGGCGATGCAGCGGCGGGGCTGCAAGGTGTTCGGGTTGGAACGCTCAGAGGCTGCTCTCAAGTACTGCAAGGCCCGAAACCTCGACGTCGCCACGTTCGATCTCGAGAAGGACTCGTTCACCGCCGCTCGCACGTTCGATGTGGCGGTCAGCACCGAGGTTGCGGAACACCTGCCGAAGCGAGTCGCCGACCGGTATGTCGATCTCCTGACCAAGCTCGCACCGACTGTCGTGTTCACCGCCGCTGCGCCGGGCCAGGAAGGCATAGATCACGTCAACCTCCAGCCATCGTCGTACTGGATCGCCAAGTTCCAGGAGCACGGCTTCACCCACGACGGAGATCGTTCAGAGAATTGGAGACAAGGTTGGCAAGCCTCAGGCGACGTCGCTGACTTCTATCGAGACAACCTCATGCTCTTTCGCCAGAGGTAGTCAGCGACCGGTCCTTGACCGCTTCGATCCTCGTGGCGGTTTCGCCGACCGTGCTCTGGGCGCTGCCGTGCTCGGCCAGGATGCGTCCCACCTGTGAGGCGGAGATGTCCAGGTCGCCGAGATTCTCGGCGAGCACACGATGGCTCCACCGACCACCGGTTCCCTGTCCGCCCGAGGTGGCGATGGCGACGACCTTGCGGCGTGCGTCATGGTCGTACACCCGCGGTCGACCACTGCGCGGACGGTCCTGCAATCCTTGCAGCCGCTCGGTGACGAACCGTCGGCGCCACATCGCCACGTACTCCTCCGACAGACCGACCTCGGTGGCGATCCGTCGGTTCGACATGCCCTGTGCGGCAGCCAAGATCACGGCGGCCCGCTTGGCTGCACGCATCGGTACGTCGTAGGCGAGCGCGCGTCGTTCCAACTCGTCGCGCTCGTCATCGGTGATGTCGATCGGCGGGACGGTCCACACATTCGCCTCACTCGGGTCGGCGGCTGCCACCATGGAACTACACGCGCCATACTTTTGGGTTGGATGGTCTAATGTCGCCGCCGTGACGCTTGCGGCCCAGCGTTTCCGCAGGTTGGAGGCGCCGCCGTCGGGCCGAGTGGATGACCCTACATCGCGTCGCCGGCGCTGGGCTGGCGAGATCCTCGTCGTGGCCATCGCCGTGGCTGCGGGTATCGTCGTTCGGGGTCTGTCCACGTCTGACCTTTGGCGTGATGAGGCCCTGACCGTCAACATCGCCAAGTTGCCGCCGCACGGGATCATGGAAGCGCTACGGCACGACGGCCACCCCCCGCTGTACTACATGCTCCTGCATGGCTGGATCCTCCTGTTCGGACAAGGTGATGCAGCCGTCCGGGCCCTCTCGGCAGTCTTCTCGGTGGCGACCCTGCCTCTGGTGTACCGCCTGGGTCACAGCATCGGCGGCCGACGCTGCGCCATCGCCGCCCTCCTCCTCATGGCCACGTCCCCTCAGGCCGTGCGGTACGCCACCGAGACACGGATGTACTCCCTCGTCGTGCTCCTCGCCACCCTGGGATGGCTCGCGCTGCGGGCTGTCCTCCGCACGCCGAGCATCGGGCGGCTTGCTGCCGTCACCGCCTGCACTGCCGCGCTCCTGCTCACTCACTATTGGAGCGCCTATCTCCTGACCGGCGTGGGCTTCCTTCTCCTCTGGGCGGCATGGATAGGACGACCGGAGCGTCGCCGAGCGGCTCGTCGAACTGTCGTCGCACTCATTGCCGGCGGCGTCTTGTTCCTGCCCTGGCTGCCGACCTTCGTCGCGCAGATCACCAGTACGGGAGCGCCCTGGGCTGCTCCCGCCCGTCCGGCACTGGTGTTGTCGAGCCTGCTCATCGGCACCGATCCGGCAGGGGAGGACGTGCTCCTCGGCATGGTGCTCGCAGTACTGGTGGCGCTCGCCGTGTTTGGCCGGCCTCTCGATCACCATCGGATCGAGTTGGATCTTCGGACCCAGCGCGACGTCCGAACCGAGTGGTTGGCGCTGTTGCTCGTGCTCACCCTCGCTGTCACGGGCGGCTACGTGAGCGCTGTCGCCTTCGCCCCTCGCTACACGGCTGTCGTCTTTCCACTCGTGCTCGTCCTCGCCTCGATGGGCATCGCCCGCGTGCCGGCCAGATCCGCCCGAAGCTGCGTGCTCGGCTTCGTCGCGCTGCTCGGGCTA
>JBBSGQ010000165.1:0-7820 GCA_038253965.1 Acidimicrobiales bacterium
GAGCTTCATCGACAACCCCGCCTACGCCTCAGTTGGTCTCCGGGAGATCCACATCGACGAGACGATGAGCGATGGTGCCTACCTCCGGCCCAGTGATGTGCTCGGTGCTCTGTACTACCTCGAGCAAGGTGGCGCAGCCGCAGCCGGTCGGGCGTGCTGGAAATGAATCGACCGGCGCATCCAACTGCTACAACGACTGCTCACCCCGGCGGCCCGGCGGCCACGCGCTGCATGGTGGGCCGAGAAGGCATACGCCGATAGCCGCAGTGGACGAGTTCGAACTTCGACCGACGATGCGTTCACCGTGGTGTTCAGTCAAGCATCCTCGTCGGTCGCCACGGTTGCCGTAGGACGACTCGACGTGCGCACGAGCACGACCGTGCACGACACGTCGATCGATCTGCGCGGCCTTGTTGCGTTGCCGTGGCTGCATGGAGCCACCACGGTGCGCGTGCGCGTCGAGCGCATCCCGGATAGTGGCGAGGTCGAGGTGGCCACGCTCCCGCTCGTCGACCAACGCCTCGTCCCCATCGAAGGGGCGCGGCAGCCGTGCGCCTGGCGATACCTGCCCACGAAGCCGTTGTGCTCACTCTGACGGCACCCTGAGGTCACCATCGAGCCAACCTCGACCGATCGCCCCGCCGATCAGTGAGCGGTTCGAACGGTTGCAAAAGACGCTGCAGATCTGTCAACAGATGTGGAGCGACAACCACGGCCCTTACCACGGCACGCACTACCGACTCGCTGAGCCGATCTGCTCGCTTCGTCGCTGCGCCAGCGCTGGACGCTTCCTATGCTCGGCGGTCCGGTAGGTCAGGACGACCCGAGCTCGTATCCATCCCGAGCGCGACTGGTTCTAGTCTGCGAGGCCGTCGTGGTCATCCTGCTGGCACTGAGCACAGTTGTCTCGACGTTCCTCGGCGGACTGGCTGCGCTGCGCAACAAGGACCGGCTGCACCTGGTACTCGGTTTCACGGCCGGGGTCATCCTGGGTGTCGTCGCCTTCGACGTGCTGCCTGAGATGGTCGACCTCTCGCGCCGCACCGGCACCGACTTCGACGTACCGATGATCGCGCTGGTCGTCGGCTTCCTGGGCTTCCACGTGGTAGAGAAATCCGTCCTCATCCACGATGCCCACGAGGGCGAGTACGCCGCCCACTCCCACCCCACAGTCGGGCTTGCTAGTGCGTTGGCGCTGTCCGGCCACAGCCTCACCGACGGGATCGCGATCGGGCTTGCGTTCCAGGTCGGCAACAGCGCAGGCGTGGCGGTCGCCTTGGCGGTCATCGGGCACGACTTCGCCGACGGGCTCAACACGATGGCATTGATGCTGACGCATGGGAACAGCCGAAAGCGGTCGCTGCTCCTGCTGTTGCTCGACGCCCTGGCACCGCTCGTGGGCGCGACGAGCACGTTGCTGTTCACCCTGCCCGACACCGGGCTGCTGCTGTACCTCGGAGCGTTCTCCGGCTTCCTGCTCTACATAGGTGCCAGCGACATCCTGCCCGAGGCACACGCCAACCACCCGTCCCGGCTGACGCTCGTCATGACGATCTCCGGCGCAGCGCTGATGTGGGTCCTGATCCGGGCCATCGGTGTATGACCTAGGTGGCTGCCGCGTGTTCCTCACGCCGAAGGCGAGGCTGTCGAGCTTCTCGAGTGTTCTTAGGAGGCGAGCCGACAGGCGAGGCGACCCATCAAAACGGCGTCGTTACGCCAGGCGCAGCCTGGCGACGACAACGGTGGTGGCGACCCCAACGGGCGACCTATCCGCTCGAGTCCTTAGACGCTGGCGGCTTTGATGGCGCCGGTCAGGGAGGCCGACAACAGCAGGATCAACTGCGGCTTGGGGATGTCCTTGGTTGTGAGCCAGTCGAGGCAGGCGCCTTCGAGGAACCCGACCCAGCCTCGTAGCGCGATCCGGAGTGCGGCGGGCACCTGCTCGACCTTCATATCTCGCACGATGCGTTGGACGACCTCGGCGCGTGATCTCTCGACGATGGCTTGGACGTGGCGGTCGGCGCTGACTCCACCTTGGAGAATGGTCCGATATCCGAGGGCATTTGCCTCGACCCAGTCCACGTGGACCTGAAGGGCACGGCGGAGGCGAGCCCGGGGTGGCAGGGCCAGGTCCGGCGTCGTGGCCTGTTGCAGTTGCTCTGCGGCTGAGCGCACGGCAGCGACGTAGAGGTCGCTCTTCGCCGAGAAGTAGTGGTACAGCAAGGGCTTCGATACTCCGGCTGCCGCAGCTATGTCGTTCATGGTCAGCGCATCCCACGGTCGAGTCGCGATCAGTTCGACGCCGACACGTACCAGGTCGTCCCGCCGATCCTCGACCGTGAGACGCCGCCGCTTCGGACCATTGCTATTGACCATTTGTCTAATAGATTACTACGGTCGTGGGTATGACCAAGGGACACCTACAGACCGTGCCGTTCAACGGGGTGGACAGCCTCATGCGCGGGTTGGACGAGCCGAATAGACCGCAGACGATCGAGCTCGAGGTAGCTCTCGTCGAGAGGCTCGAAGAGCAGCGGCTACGCGACGCGGTCACGACGGCAGCCAGCCGACACCCGTTCGCAAGGGTGAGGCAGGTTCGGTCGAAGATCTTCGACCTCGACTACATCTGGGAGATCGACGACGCTCTGCGCACCGACCCGGTGAAGGTCTGCGTCTGTACCGCTCCCGGAGAGGTCGATGTCACCCGCGATGCCTTCTTCAGCAAGCGCATCGAACTTGATGCGGCGGCCCCGTTTCGGGTGCTTCTCATCCACGAGGAGGCGGGCGATCGGGTCATGTTGTCGGCCAATCACACCGCCTTCGACGGCATCGGTTCCATCCGTCTCCTGCAGTCCATCAGTCGGGCCTACGCCGGCCAAGAGGACCCCTTGTCCCCGGTCGACCCGATCGCGGCCAGAGACATCCTGGAACATCAAGTCCCGCGAAGCAGCCGCCGTGGAGCCGCCATCAACGCGCCCTCCCTGAAGCTCCCGGTACGGCCGACGCGCCTCGCGTCGGCCCGATCGAGACCAGCCGCTGGTTTCGGGATCCTGCACTTCGAACTCGAACCCGCCCAAGCCGCACCCCCCGATTACGCCACGATCAACGACGTTCTCGTTGCGGCTCTTCACTGCACGATCGAGAACTGGAACCGCTCCCACGGCGTGGCCAGTGGCCGAGTCACAACCATGATGCCGGTCAATCAGCGACCGAAGGCCTGGCGCAGCGACGTGGTCGCCAACCTGGTGTTGCCCGGCCAAGTTCAGTCCACACCAGCCGAGCGTGCCCAACCACAGAGTCTGCTGGCGGCCGTCGCAGCGCAAACAAACCAGATCAAGACGGAAGGAGTGGCCAGCGCCACCGGCGTCAGAGGGACGGCGCGACTGCCAGTGATGGTGCGAGGCCTCCTGCCGCACCTCGTCGATGCCGTAGCTGACTGGACGGCCGATACCGCGGTGCTCACCAACCTCGGCCGTGTCGAAGATCCGCCGTGGTTCGGTGGCAAGGGCAGAGGATTGTGGTTCGGCGCCCCGCCCCGAGCTCCTGTCAACCTCACTGTGGGCGCCGCCACGGCAGGCGACAGGCTCGGAATGAGTCTTCGCTGGTGCAAACCTGCGCTCTCGCGTGTCGACGCTCGTACCTTCGCCGACGAATTTCTCGCTTCACTCATCGCTGTCCGAGCAACTGACTCCTGCAACTAGTGCTGCCTCCGGCATCCTTTGAGACGAGCTCCGCCGCCGATCAGCACAACGGAGCGCTCGTCCTCGTGCGTGTCAGTTCGGCGAGCGCGCGGCCTGCGTGCGTCAATCGGTGCGGTCGAAGACCACGGCCAGGCCTCCGAGCAGCCAGCGATCGGCATCGTCCAGCTCGTGGTCGAACGGGACACGGAAGCTGAGCGACTCGACGAGGTCGACAGCGGGCCCGCGCAGGCACGCGGCACCCGGCCGTGCCGCCCCGTCGTGGACGACTGCAGTCGTCCCGGCTTCGACGACGAAACGCAGCTCGGGGTCGGTGGCCTCGACGGCGAGCCAGCCGACTCGCTCTGACCCGCCGGCGGCGAGGAGCGCGAGGCCGAGAGCTGCGGCGTAGCGGAGCGAGCCGGTGACCTCGTCGGGCTCCTCGACGCACGCGATGCCGAGGGGCAGCAGGACGTCGCGCTCGTGCACCCACGAGTCCCACAGGGCGTGGAGGACCACGGCGTGGATGGCGATGTGGCCCGGTGGCGCCTCTGCCGGCGTCGACCACGCGCCATCCTTGACGTCGGCCAGCGCGCCCGCGAGGACGTCGTTCGACTGCACGAAGCCGGCAAGTACCTCATCTGGTGTCTGACCTCGGAGTCCGTCGACCATCTGCCGGGGCGTGACCACAGGGTCGAAGCTGGCCAGGTAGCGGGTGGGTGAGCCAGCGAGCCCCGACGAGATCGAGAGGGCCCAGAACTGATTGGTGCCTATGAGGTGGGCCACGACGTCTTGTACCGACCAGCCCTCGCACCGGCTCGGCGCCGCCCACTGCTCAGGGTCGAGGCCGGCGAGCTCGTCGGCAAGGCGCCGTCGCTGGCGCAGTAGAGGTGCTGCCGGATCCGTCGCCGGCCGGTCCACCTGGAGCACGGCCGGACCCTCGTAGCGAGGCGTGATCAGCATCGAGCAGGACGGTACCGCAGCAAAGGCCTCCTGCTCCGGCCAGTCGGTGGACTGTGTTGCAATAAGTCGGCGCGGTCCAGCCGCCCACGTCGGCATGAACCACCAACCCCGGTCTGCATGGTCAAGAACACGAGCTCCGCTGGTATGTGGGAGAGCGTGTCGATCTCGTCGGGTTCGATGTGGATGAACTTCGACGAGGTGCAGCAGGCGGTGCAGCCACCGCACGGCACGTCGGATCCATTTTCGCCGCGGATCGCGCCCTGCGTCTCGATCACCCACGACGAGAAGTCGCCGGCCGGCAAAGGCCGTTCCTCATCCATCTTGGGTGTTGGCCATCGGTCTCCGCTGTCAACTCAGAGGCGACGAGCCCTTGCATCCGGGATGCACGAAGGACAGTCTGGTAGGTCCGAATGGTATGACGGCCTGGCGATCGGTCGGTAAGCTCCGACATGATCAAGACCTGGGACGAGCTGGAGCTTCCGGTCCTGCGGGCGTTGGCCGACTTGGAGGATCAGGGATCTTCGGAGATCGATGACCGCCAGTTGGCGACCGCTGTCGCACTTGGCTCGGAGCGGGTGGCACTCGCCCTTCGGCGGCTCGTCAAGGCCGACTTTATCGGCGCAACCGAGCACAGAGAGGGTACGGGCGGCCGGCCGCGATTCTTGAACATCGTGCTGCTCGAGCGTGGCTTACGGGCTGCAGGAGCCTGGCCAAACCTCTGAGCCGCAGACTGAAGCAGATCAGGCGGGAGCTGGGACGCGTCTGTTGCCTGCTGGCCGGCCAGCGGTCATCCTCTGTTGAACAGCCCGGAGACAGGAGGGGACATGACCCAGCACCGGTACGACGCGATCGTTGTGGGGGCGCGTTGCGCAGGTTCTCCGGCGGCGATGCTTTTGGCTCGCGAGGGTCACAACGTGCTCGTCGTCGACCGTGCCACGTTCCCGAGTGACACGCTCTCGACCCATGTCGTTCACCCGCCTGGGGTGGCGGCACTGAAGAGATGGGGCGTGCTCGATCGGCTGACCGCGACGGGATGTCCTCCGATCGACACCTATGCGTTCGACTTCGGCCCGTTCACGCTCTCGGGCGCCCCGGGTACCGACGATTCCCCGGTCGCGTACTGCCCTCGGCGGACAGTGCTCGACGAACTGCTCGTCGACGCGGCAGCCGAGGTTCGAGAGGGGTTCACTGTCGAAGACGTCATCATCGACGACGGCCGCGTCGTCGGCCTGCGAGGTCACAGCAAAGGTGGCCCGACGATCACCGAGCACGCAGACGTCGTAGTCGGAGCGGACGGTCGGTATTCGCTCGTCGCCAAAGCCGTCGGTCCCGAGCAGTACAACGAGAAGCCCCAGCTGCTCTGCGGCTACTACGCCTACTGGAGTGGCTTGCCGATGAACGGCAGGTTCGAGGTGTACGTACGTCCGGAGCGTGGATGGGCGGCGGCGCCGACACACGACGGCCTGACGCTCGTCGTGGCCGGCTGGCCGTTCGCAGAGTTCGAGGCGAACAAGGAAGACGTCGAAGGCAACTACCTGAAGATGTTCGACCTGGCTCCTGAGTTCGCCGACCGGGTCCGCGGTGCCAAGCGTGAGGCGCGCTTCGCCGGCACGGCCGTCGGGAACTACTTCCGCAAGCCGTTCGGGCCCGGCTGGGCGCTCGTTGGCGACGCCGGCTACAACAAGGACTTCATCACTGCGCAAGGGATCACCGACGCGTTTCGCGACGCCGAGTTGTGCGCCTCGGCGCTGCACGAATCACTTTCCGGTGCTCGCTCGTTCGACGTCGCGATGAGCGAGTATCAATCAACTCGCGACGAACACGTGCTGCCGATGTTCGAGTTCACCTGCCAGCTGGCGACGCTCGAGCCGCCTCCGCCCGAGATGCAGCAGGTGCTTGGGGCGGTGCACGGGAACCGAGAGGCGATGGATGGGTTCGCTCGAGTCAACGCTGGCGTGACGTCACCTGCCGAGTTCTTCTCTGAAGAGAACGTCGGACGCATCTTCGCCGCAGCAGGCTAGGCGGGACAGTGGTCCAGCGCGCTTCACGGGGTCGTCCAGGGTGCCGATGCCGAGGCGACAAGGGGCACCTCAGGTATCGAACCGAGAGTGAGGTTCACGCTTCAGCGGCGGGTGGTGACGTGAGGAGCCGGGTGACTGCTTCAACGATGATGGCGCGGTGGGTGGCATGCGCCTCGGGGGTGCGTGGGTCGTCGTCGATGTGAAAGCGGGCCAATTGAGGGGCTGCGAACCACCACGAGACCAGCGAGGTGAGCGCGAAGGACATGTGGCCGGGGTCAAGCGAGCTCGAGTTGCCCAGAGCGGACACCAGAGCGTCGCGACGAGCGCTGTATTGCTCGGCCCGGGCCACTGCGGCTGGCACCGGTTCGGAGCCGTATCGCAGTGCCTCCCAGAGCACCAACCGGGTGAGATCGGGGTTGTCGGCATGGAAGTCGAAGAGCGCTCCGGCGTGATCGGCGATCCGCTCAGGATCGGCGATCGCATGAGCTGCCGCGAACGGCGGCATCTGCTCCTCCAACACTGAGGCGAACAGCTGCTCCTTGTTTCCAAAGTACGCGTAGATCCGTTCCTTGTTGGCTGGTGCTCGGGCCGCGATCCGGTCGTAGCGCGCCCCGTCCAACCCGTGCTCGGCGAACTCGGCAGCTGCGGCCGAGAGGATCCGACTCCTCGTGGCTGTGGGATCGCGTCGATGCGGCATGCCGCGAACCTTACCAACGAAAAGGTTGACTGTGGGTAAGCCGGTCGGGTAGGACTACGCCAACTAAAAAGTTGGTAACTATCCCTCCAGCAAGGAGACTCGAATGGCAACCATCCTGTGGATCATCGCCGCATTGTTCGTCATCGGCGGAGTTGTGACTGCCCTGCGGGGGGCGCTGCTGTACGGCGTGGTGCTCGTCGTCATCGGCCTGCTCATCGGACCTGGAGGGGTGAGCGTCTTCTCCTGATCACGCGCTGCGGCGCCACGGCAGCGGGCTGTCCGTTCGGTGACCGCGGCCAGCAGGCACGCTCTGCGGGGCGTCTGTGAGCGATCAGCGAATCTCGCGGTTTGCGATCACTGAAAGTCGCGGTGCCGGGGTTGGGTGTTCCTCCTGAGATCCCACCGGTGAGCGTGGGGCCCCTCCAGCCTGTCGAGCGACCAAGCATCGACAGCTTCGCTGGA
>JBBSGQ010000166.1:0-7769 GCA_038253965.1 Acidimicrobiales bacterium
GAGACCCGCGTCCTTCCCGGGCCAGAGGCACAACTGGCGGTCGGCGCAGATCCCAGTCCTGGCCGTCTCGATCACGATCTCGCCTGCAGCAACCCGCTCGATCTGGCCCACGAGCTCGTCAGCAGGCGTGGCCTTGGAGAGGCACCCACGTGCGCCGGCGCGAATCGACATTTGAACCATCTGTTCGGGTATGGCCCCCGTGTACAGAGCCACTCGCTTGACGTTGTCGTCGGCCAGGAGCTTCTCGAGGGCCGCCATCTCCAATCCCTCTCGCGCGAACGTGTCGAACAGGGCGACGTCGACAGGCGGGCCGACCACTGGTTCGTCGATGAGGATCGCCTCGCCGAGGGTGATGCGGTTGCTGTACGGCGCGAGCATGGCTGCCACGCCGGCCACCACGAGCTCGTAGTCGTTGACGACGGCGATTCGAGGACGCCCTCCGTGGTCCGCCGCAGTTCGTCGGGGCATGTTTCACGCTCTCAATGGTGAGGGGAACTCGCCGCGCTCCGGCGAATCCCCCGAACGGGGCAGGAGTCCCACCCAAGCTACGCGTAGAGTGCAGGGTTCTGCATTGGCCACCGCGCGATTACGGCGCGAGCCCTACGGCCGTGCCGCGACGATTGGACCTCTGTGACCGCCGGATTCAGCGAGCTCTCCCTGAAGTCCGAACAGCTCGACGACCTTGTGTGCATACACGTATCAGGCGATCTGGATCATGCCTCGGCCCCGACCCTTCGCCTCGAGCTCGAACAGAGCCTGAACGACGAGGTCCGCAGCATCGACCTCGACCTGGGCGGTGTGACGTTCATCGATTCAGCCGCGCTCCAGGTCTTCGTCTCGGTCGACGCCACCCTCCGCCAGCGAGACGGCCGGCTCACCATCGAAGCGGCATCGCCGGTCGTCACTCGAATACTCGAGGTGTCGGGCCTCGACCGGCTGTTCGCCTCGTAGGCGCGTTACTCGATCTGACACATCCGGGCGAAGCCCATCGGTACCCTCGATGGCTGCCGACTACTACCTGGGGGGCTGATGCCGCACGCCTGCGCCCTGCTCGACAGCTACTCGTAGCGGGTGCCGAGCTCCCGGACCAGCTCGACGAAACGCGAACCTGCGTCCGGGGCTAGGTCCCCGGGCGTGTAGGTGACAGCAGTCAGCTCGCCGCTGAACGGGAATGGTCCGTGGCGTTCGAACACGTCCCAGGACACGGGCGATCGACGATCTATCCCCACGTCGATACCCTCGAACGGAGCCATGGCGGCGGGCATGACAAGTCTGTCGATCGAGCCCGCCGGTCGGCTGTCGACTTCCAGAGCGACGTTCCATCTCCACCCGCCTGGCGCAGTCACCCGCAGCCGCACGTGCCGGCACGCATCGGGGAGGGGCTCGGCCCGCAGCTCGCTCATCTCGCCGTAGCCGTTGTGGACGTACACGAGGGCATGGCCGCCACGAGCGTCGTCGACGTAGATGGCATACCCACCGCCCTGATCGCCGTGAGCGAGGAGCATGCCTCGGTCGCCGCGTTTGGCGTTCAGCTCGATGTCGACAGTGAACGAGCGCCATTGGATCAACTGCTGCGACCGGTAGCGCTCCAGTGTGTGCGTGCCCCGGACCAATCGCACCGGCTGGCGAAGTGCGTCCTCCCACGGCGGGCGGGTCAGGAAGCGAAGACCCGAGCCTTCGTCGAGTGGGTACACCTGGTTGGCGAGTGCTGCCGACTCCCAAGCCGCAGCCAGCTCGCGAACCCGCTCGGGCTGCTCGCGCGCGAGATCCTCGATCTCGGTGCGGTCGCTACGCAGGTCGTAGAGCTCCCACTCGTCCTCGTCGAACGCCGTGCGCGGCGCATGGCGCGTCACGATCTCCCAACCCTGCCGATAGAACCCGCGGTGCCCCTGCATCTCGAGGTACTGCTCGGCGTGGGGGTGCTCACGGGTCGAACCGTCGACCCCTAGGACCGGGGCGAGGCTCGTCCCCTGAAGCCGCTGGAGCCGCGTTCCCCGCGTGTCTGACGGGTCGATCCCCGCCAGCTCGAGCACTGTGGGAAGGACGTCGGTCACGAAAGCCCATTGGTGTCGCATCGCACCGCGGCTCACCAACCTCGACGGCCACGACACGATGAATGGCACCGTGTGACCGCCGGCGTGCGTGTTGATCTTGTACAGCCGGAAGGGAGTGTTGGACACCATGGCCCAACCACGCGGGTAGTGGGCCAGGGTGCGAGGGCCACCGAGCTGGTCGAGGCGCTCCAGATCGTCTTCGATGTCTTCGATGTCGGTGATGTTCTTTGAGACGAGGGAGCGGAAGTACGCCGATGTGCCCTCGGCCTCACCCTCGCGAGAGCCTCCGTTGTCTGACAGGAAGACGAAGATCGTGTCCTCGAGCAGGTCGAGCTCGTCAAGGGCCTGGCGGAGGCGACCGACGCTTTGATCGATGCTGTCGACCATTGCCGCGTAGATCTCCATGTAGCGCGCGAACAGCCGCCGCTCGTCGTCGCTGAGGTCGTCCCACGGGCAGACCTCGTCTCCCTCCTCGGAGTTGCGCGGGGCGAGCACCGTGCCTTCGTCGATGATCCCGAGCTCGATCTGGCGGCGATGCCTCGCTTCGCGCACCACGTCCCAGCCCGCGTCATACTCGCCGCGATGGTGCTGCATGTCGGCCGGCTTGGCCTGCAGCGGAGCGTGCACTGCGCCGTGCGCGAAGTACAACAGGAACGGCTTCGTCGGGTCAGACGCGTTGCATTGACGGATCATGGCGATCGCCTGATCAGTCAGATCGTCGGTGAGGTAGTAGCCATCCGGGTAGCGGTCGGTCTCCACCGTGTGGTTGTCCCGCACCAGGCGGTGCGGGTGGTGGAGGTTGGTGAACGCTTCGAGGAACCCGTAGTAGCGGTCGAACCCCCGCTGCAGCGGCCAGGACCGGCGAGCCCCGGCGTCGGACATGTCGATGTCCTTGGTGAGGTGCCACTTGCCGACGGCCAGGGTCGCCCAGCCCGCCGCTCGGAACCGCTCGGCCATGGTCGCGACATCGTCGGCCAGCTCCGACGCGTACCCCGGGAAACCCGGATCGGAGTTCGACACGTGGCCGACCCCCGCCCGATGCGGGTTCACACCGGTTAGCAGCGCCGCCCGTGTGGGCGAGCACATCGGCGTCACGTGGAAGTCGGTGAACCGGGTCCCCATCGCGGCGAGTGCGTCCAGTTGCGGTGTGGCGATCTCCGACCCGTAGCACCCGACGTCGGAGAACCCCAGGTCGTCGGCGAGCATGATCACGACGTTCGGAGCTCCGGCGGGCGCTGTCGGGCGCGGCGGCCACCACGGCTCGGAGCCTGCGAACGTGCGGCCCACCCTGCCTTCGAACCCGGCGTACGCGCCGGCTGGCTCTTCGTCCGCGGGCCGGCCTTCCACGGTCCGGGAAGTTACCGCAGTGCCCCGGCTGCTCCGAGGAGGGACAGGACGCTTCAGCAGAAGCTGCGCACCGCGTCCACGAGAACCTCGAGCACGGCGAACCCGTCGACGGAGTGCACCCACTGGGTAGTCGAATCGAGCCCGTTGGTAGTCGCGTCGCGACCAACCGGCCGGCGGCGGCGATCGACGACGGTCATCCCGCGTGTCAACCGGCCGCTCGTCTCGACCGAGATGGGCATCGAACGTCGTTCGAACAGCTCAGGATGGGTCAGGGCAAGCAGCGCGCACGGATCGTGCAACGGCGCGGCTCGCTCGCCGAAGTGCTCAGCCGCGTACCCGTCGAGGTAGAAGTCGAAGAGGTCGGCGACGAAGGCACCGACTGTGGAGCCGAGATCGCGCATGCGCTTGACCATTGGCGGCTGCACGAGCACCTGATGGGTGAGGTCGAGCCCCGACATCCACACCGGACAAGCCGCGCCGAACACGATCGACGCCGCCTCCGGGTCACACCACGTGTTGAACTCTGCGACCGCCGTGACGTTTCCGACCGATGCGCTCCCGCCCATCAAGGTGATGCCGGCCAGGCGACGCGCGAAGTTGGGGTCGGTCCGTATCGCCAGTGCGACGTTGGTCAGCGGGCCGGTGGCGACAAGCCAGAGCCCCTCTTCCTGACGCGTCGCTTCGAGCAGGAACCCGAGTGCGTCATCGCTGTCGGGGCCGCGCTCGAGTAAAGGCATGACGGGGCCGTCGAGCCCTGACTCGCCGTGGACCGCCGATCCGTGGCGGGGCGGGGCGAGAAGGGGCCGGGACGCCCCGGCGTGTACCGGGACGTCGAGGTCCAGTATCTGGGCGACCAGCAGCGCGTTGCGAGTCGTGTCGACCAGGGACGAGTTCCCGCTGACCGTCGTGATGCCGCGTACCTCGGCGTGCACAGCGGCCAGCAGGATGGCAATGGCGTCGTCATGCCCGGGATCGCAGTCGATCAGGATCCGAGGCCGGGGCACCGCGGGTGAGGTTAGGTCTCCGATGGTCCGACGATGCGCAGATGTGTGCACGCCACGGCGCCGCGGATGAGTCGTGCCTTAAGGGTGCGCGGATAGGCGCCCCCTTCGCGAATTCTCGTCGCCTAACTAACGGCGCCGAGAAGGGCAACGAAGCCGTGCTGTCCGCTCTTGCTCGCCTTCGGCGAGCGGGCCGCTCGGGCCACGGCCTCGCCTATTCGCTCGGCCTCTTACTGTTTGGCTCGTGGCCCGCGTCCATGTCCTCGGCAGCCTCAACGTCGACCATGCGGTGAGGGTGGCGCGCCATCCGGCGGTCGGTGAGACGGTGCGCGGCCACGTCCTGGCGGTCACTCCTGGAGGCAAGGGTCTGAACCAGGCGGTCGCCGCGGCGATGGCCAGCGGCCTCACTGGAACCCGCGTGTACCTGTACGGCACCGTAGGTGCTGACGAAGCGGGACGATGGCTCGTGAACTTCGCCGCTGACCACGGCGTCTCGGCGGAACACGTACGGGTGCACCCGACCGAGCAAACCGGGTCCGCGTGGATCACCGTGGCCGAAGACGGCGCCAACACGGTCATCGTCGATCCCGCGGCGAATCAGATGACGACCTTCGAAGCAGGATCCGTAGGACTGTCGGCGCAAGACGTCGTGGTGGTCCAGCTCGAGGTGCCGCACACCGCCGTGGCTGGTCTCCTGACCGCCGCCCGGTCGGCCGGAGCGTTGAGCGTGTTCAACCCGTCCCCGGCCGGCGCGGGGCGCGAGCTGGTCGCCGATGCGTCGGTGGTCGTCCTCAACGAACACGAGCTCCGCGAGCTGAGTGGCGTTGCCAGCGCCGGGTCAGCCGCCGTTCCGGAAGCGATAGGCCAGTTGGCCGAACGCATGCGGCAGCCCGAGCAGATCATCGTCGTCACGCTGGGCCCAGCCGGTGCGGTGGCGGTCGGCCCGGACGGCATGGATGTTGTCCACGGGATCCCGACGCACGCCGTCGACACGACAGGGGCCGGCGACTGCTTCCTCGGCGTTCTCGCTGCTTCGCGCGCCGGTGGCCTCACGCCCGTTGACGCCCTGCGGCGGGCCAACCGCGCTGCAGCTCGCTCCGTCACCCGGCCCGGTGCCGCCCAGGCCATGCCGACCGACGTCGAGATCGACTCGACCGCCAACACGCGAAGCGGACACTGATCGGCGCTCAGGTGCGGAATTGGGAGATGACCGCTTCGGCCGCGGGCTGCTGAAGCTGCAGGATGTCGGCGCCGTTGGGAGTTCTCGAGGGCGTGACCGGCAGCTTGACGGTCTCCGGGTTGAAGCCGCCCATATCCCACGCCAGCTGGATGGCGTTCCACAATGTCATCTTGTTGTCGATGCGGAGACCCTTGGTCATGGATGAGGCGACGTGCATGAGCTTGAACGGGTTGCGAGTCCGGCCCGCCTTGCTCAGCACCGCCCGCAAGAACGCCTGCTGACGAAGCTGGCGGTTGATGTCTGGCAGCCCCGGCTGTGGCCGCTCCTGGCCGTTCACCACCTCGACGTAGTGGCGCGACCGGGCATAGGCGAGAGCCTGGGCTCCGTCGAGGTGGATCCGACCGGCCTGTTTCACGTCCAGCCCGGAGTTGCGGTCGAACGCGGGGTTCGGGAAGTCGATGTCGACTCCGCCGACCGCGTCGACGAGCCCGCCGAAGCTCACGAAGTTGACCTCGAAGTACCGGTCCACGGGGATGCCGAGGTTGTCCTTGATCGTGGTGATGAGGTTGCTGGCGCCCGAGTTGTACGCAGCGTTGATCTTCCGCTGCCGCCTGCTGTCGGCGATCTTGACGTACAGGTCCCGAGGTATCGACAACATGCGCGACCCACCACCCTGGACCCGCAACACCATGATCGTGTCGGAGCGGTTGCCGCTCACCCCTGGTCGGTTGTCGGTGCCGACCAGCAGGTAGTTGGTCGCCTGGCCGCCTCCGTGACGAAGGACGGAGCCGACCGGCACGCGTTCGATGCGGTTGAACACGCTCGTGGCCCACAGCCACATGCCGAGCCCGCCGCCGATGATCAGCAGCAGGGCGACCAGCACGGAGATCAGCGCGATCCGCCGTCCGCTCCGCTTGCGGCCTGGGCGAGCCGGCGGGGGATCGTCGAGCGGCGAGCCGGCGGAACCGGCAACGGCTCGCGGAGGGCGCAGCCGATGGGCCAGCTGTTCGGCGGCGGCGCCGAGCACCAGCCCACCGACGAGCCAGAGCAGCAAGCTCATCCGGGTTCGTCTCCCCGCGGGCTCGGTCCGGGAGAACCGCCCTGCGGCCAGCGGAGCTCCCCGGAGATGCGCTGCCGGGTTGCGTCGTCGAGCACACCTGTCGCGTCATCACCATCCGGTGCTTCGGTTGGACCGCCACCGCGGTCGTCGACATCGAAGCGGAACCTCACCGGGCCGACCTGGATCGAATCACCGGCTCGCAGGGTGGCCGGGCGGTTGGCGGCGAGCGCTGACCCGTTCAGCCGGGTGCCGTTGCTGGAGCGGCCGTCGGTGATGATCCAACCCGCACCGTGCGGACGAATGATCGCATGGTGCCGGCTGACCCCACTGTCGTCGACGACGATGTCACGGTCTGCACTCCGCCCGATGGTGACCGGCTCCGTCGTCAATGCGATTCGCTCGCCGGTGTCGAGGCGGTGCAGCACCATCGGGCGCGGCGACTTGCTGGCCGGTCGAGTCGGAACAGGGTCAGGCGGTGCGGTTGCCGCGACCGCCGGATCGGGCGGCGGAGCGGGAGCCAGAGACGTCGCAGCGCCAGGGGGCACAGCGAGGACCGCCGGTGCCCCCTGCCGGCGGTCCTCCTCGGCTTCGACCTTGATGCTCACCGGCCCGTCCATGGTCCAGCCGTGCGTCGTGGCCGCAGTGCGAAGGGCTTCGGTCAGCCCGTCGGTGAAGAACCGTGGCGAATCCTCGACGACCCGAGCATCCATCGGGTGCAGGTGCACGAGGTAGCGGACCGGTACGGCGGTGCGCCCACTGCGGTCGACACGGACGTGGCGCATCATCTCCGAGAACGTCGCTCGCTGCAGCTCGGGCAGGGAGAGCCCGCGCCGCCCGCCGAGGGCGCCACCGACGTTGCGGACCACCGAAGCTGCGGACGCCGTGTGCGACGGTCGCCGAAGTATCCGAGAACTGACGAACCCGAGCGCCGCTCCGAGCACGAGCGCCACACCTTGGAGCATGATGCGAATCGCGGGCTAGAACAGCGATGCCGACCCGGACACCTCGTATCGCGTGCCCTCGGCGGGGCCGGCCAGCACTTCGCCGGCAACGCCCATGAACTCGGCCATGTGCGGTGCCCGCTGGTGTGTCTTCAGCACGTCTTCAGATTCCCAACGTTCAAAGAA
>JBBSGQ010000167.1:0-7757 GCA_038253965.1 Acidimicrobiales bacterium
GTAGGAGGCGACCGGCGAGGCGCACGGGCCGGACCATCTGGCCTTGCGGCAGGCCCCGGTACGCTCTGTGCATGTCTGCGCCTCGCGTCGTCGCTGTCGCGCCCGGATCCCCGGCCGCACGCGCCGGGATCGCGGTGGGCGACGAGGTGGCAGCAGTGGACGGCGAACAGCCGCGCGACATCATCCGCTGGAAGTGGCTCACCGACGATGCCGATCCGGTGATCGACGTGCTGCGGGGCGGGCTCGAGCTGACGTGCGAAGTGGCCAAGCAAGCCGGTGAACCGCTCGGCATCGAAGTTCATTCAGCTCTCTTCGATCAGCTTCGTACCTGTGACAACCACTGCGAGTTCTGCTTCATCTACCAACTTCCCCCCGGCCTCCGACCGAGCCTGTACCTGAAGGACGACGACCATCGCCTGAGCTTCCTGTACGGGAACTTCACGACGCTCACCCGCTTCACCGAGGCAGACCTCGAACGGGTCGTGACCGAGGGCCTCTCACCGCTGAACGTCAGCATCCATGCGACGGACCCCGACGTGCGGGCCGCCATGCTTCGCAACCGACGAGGCGCCACGAGTCTGCGTTGGCTCCGGGCATTGCTCGACCACGGCATCGAGATCCACGGACAGATAGTGGTCTGCCCGGGCCGCAACGACGGCGAGGTGCTCGACGACACCTTGGCCGACGTGCTCGACCGGTACTCCGAGCTGGCCAGTCTGTGTGTCGTGCCGCTCGGGGTCAGTCGGTACAACCGGGAGGCGGCGATGCGCCCCCATTCGATGGCCGAAGCAGGCACAGTGGTCGACGCAGTTGAGGACTGGCAGGACGTGTACCAGCGGGTGCTCGGCCGCCGGCTGGTCTTCGCCGCCGACGAGTACTACCTGCTCGCCGGCCGGGAGTTCCCGAAGCCTGACGCCTACGAGGGCTTCCCGATGCACGAGGACGGGATCGGCATGGCTCGCACATTCGAGCTGGAGTTCACCGGACAGTCCGCAGCATCGACGGGCGCCCGGGCTGGTTTCTTCGCCTGGGCCGATGGCGCAGGCGGCGCAAGCCGCTACGAGGCCGCCGGCCAGTACGACGCTCCGGCCGACGGTTACCGAGCCGTACGGATCGAGCGGCCGCCCGCCCACGTCCCCCCCGTGCCGGTCAGCCTCACCGCACGTCGTCGTCACGCGCCGATCGGCATCCTGACCGGTGGCTACGGCGCAGCGGTGCTCGGCCCGCTCGTTGCCTCGCTTGCCCGCTGTGATGTGCGGGTGATCACCGTGGACAACCGCTTCTTCGGGGGCACCACTGCGGTCACCGGACTCCTGGTAGGTGCGGACCTCACCCGTGTCCTGGCCGCCGAACCGCCCGGGCATCGCTATCTGCTCCCTGACGTTTGCCTCTCCGGTGGCCGGTTCCTCGACGGCACGACAGTCGCCGATCTGCCTCGCGCCGTCGAGGTCGTGCCCACCGACGGCATCGCGCTGCGACAGGCGCTGGAGCACTGATCATGCCTGCCATACCCACCGTGGCCATCGTCGGCCGTCCCAACGTCGGCAAGTCGACGCTGCTGAACCGCATAGTGGGCCGCCGGGAGGCGATCGTGGAGGAGCGGCCAGGCGTCACCCGTGACCGAAAGATCGTGGACGCCGAGTGGCAGGGATACGAGTTCCAGCTCGTCGACACCGGAGGCTGGGTACCCGGCGGCACATCGCTCGACGAGAAGGTCAGCCGCCAGAGCGAGAAGGCGATAGCTGTCGCCGACGCTGTGATCTTCGTCGTCGACGTCACAACTGGCATCACCGAAGAAGACGACCGCGTGGCGAACCTGCTTCGAGGGCAGGACCGGCCGGTGTTCGTCGTGGCCAACAAGGTGGACGACCCGGTCCGCGAGGCCCTCATCTGGGAGTTCCTGGCGCTCGGACTCGGGAACCCGTGGCCGGTCAGCGCGCTGCACGGCGCCGGCACCGGTGACTTGCTCGACGAACTGGTAGGGGCGCTGCCCGACTCCGAGCCGCCGCCCGAGCGCGGGTCCGAGCCCGAGACCGCAACGAGCGAGCGACGGATATTCGCGGTGGCGCTCGTAGGTCGACCCAACGTCGGCAAGTCGACGTTGTTCAACCGACTGATCGGGGAGGACCGCTCGGTGGTCCACGATCTCCCCGGAACCACGCGCGACTCGATCGACACGGTGGTCGACACCGACGATGGGCCGATCCGATTCGTGGACACCGCAGGCATGCGACGCAAGTCGCGCATCGATGACGGCACCGAGTACTACTCGTTCGTACGAGCGCTCAAGGCAGTTGACGCGTCCGATGTCGCATTGCTGGTGATCGACGCCACCGAAGGCATCACCCATCAGGACCAGCGGCTGGCCGAGCGGATCGATGTCGCCGGATGTCCGGTCGTGGTCCTCCTCAACAAGTGGGAGTTGCTCAGCACCGAGGCCAAAGCCGACGTCGACTACCAGGTGGGCCAGCGCCTGGCCTTCCTCGGTGACAGCGTCGTGCTCAAGATCAGCGCCCTCACCGGTCGCGGGGTTCAACGGCTGCTGCCGGCCCTGGCCGCGGCGATCGACGCTTACCACCGGCGTGTGCCGACCCGCCGGGTAAACGATGTGATCTCGGCTGCCCAGGCGGCCCAGCCGGCCCCCCACGGAGGCCGGATCCTGTACGCCACGCAAGGCGCCACAGATCCGCCGACCTTCACGTTGTTCGCGAACAAGGCGCTGGCCGCACCGTATCTGCGCTACCTGGAGCGTCGCCTCCAGGAAGCGTTCGATCTCGGAGCCACCCCCATCAAGCTGCGGGTCCGGCAGCGCTCGAACTGAACTTGCGGCGCGCCCGTCAGGGTTCCAGCGGTCCTGGGCAGCCGCGCCGGAAGTAGGCTGATCTGCCGTCATGGAGAAGCCGATCCTGGCCGCTGTCGCGGTCGCCTGCTTCGTCGCCGCAGTGGTCTGGGGCCGGTCAGCGCGAAGCCTCCGGAAAGTCTCGACCCGGGTCAAGCGGGAGTTCGGCGCTGGCTCCGACGTCACCGTCATCGCCCGGTCTGCGTACCGGAAGGAGGTGCACAGCACAGTCCTGTACGCGGTCCTGGCAAGCGCCGCTGCTGCGACCGCGGTGGTCGACCGGACCGAGGCCGCTGCGTTGTTTGCGTTCGTGCTGATCCCAGTTGCGCTGTCCATCGTTTTCGGGAGGGACTTCGTGCGCGAGGCCCGCCTGGCCGAAAGCCGGTTCGCGTTGGAACGAAGGGCCGAGGAGGTGCTCAGCCAGGAGGAGTTGGCGCCTCGTCGTTGGGCGGAGCGACTGGCGCCCGAGGAGCTGCCGGACATCACCGGCTTCGAAGTCGGTCGCGTGTACCAGGCGGGCACCGGCGTGATGGCTGGTGACTTCTACGACGTGTTCCGAGTTGCGCCGAACCGAGTTGCGGCAGTCATCGGCGACGTGACCGGCCACGGCATCGATGCCTCCATCACCGCCTTCCAGGCCAAGTACCTGCTGCGCGTGTTTCTCCGCCAGTTCCGCGATCCAGCCCAGGCCATGGAAGAGCTGAACGCGCAGATGTCGGCGACCGATCGGGGCGAAGAGTTCATCTCGTTGTGCGTCCTCGTGTTCGATACCGAGGCCGGGACGCTGCGCTACGCGTCGGCTGGTCACCCGCCTGTTTGGTTGTGGCACGAGCGCGACGTGCGGCCGCTGCGCTCCACCGGTCCGTTGCTGATGCTCGATCCGCACGGCGGGTTCATCAGCCGGGAGATACCCCTCGACTCGGGTGACCTAGTGGTCATGTACACCGACGGCCTGTCGGAGGCGCGCGACGGCGATCAGCTCTTTGGCGAGGAGCGGATCGCCAACACCATCCGCCGCGACCCCGGCGCCCATCCCGGGGTGTTGGCCAAGGCACTGCTCGAGGCAGGGAAGGATTTCGCCACCTCGCCGATCACCGACGACATAGCCATCCTCGCCCTCCGTAGAGCATGACAGGCTCCTCCGACGGGCCGACCACCGCCGACCGGCTGACGGCAGCCACCGAACGGGCCCTGGCAGGGAACCTGGCCAAGGGCGCCGACAAGTTGGCCGCCCAGCGAAAGCTGTTCGTACGGGACCGGATCGATCTGCTGATCGATGCGGGGTCCTTCGCCGAGGATTCGTTGCTCGCCAACACCTCGGCCGCCGACCTTCCGGCCGATGGCGTGGTCACCGGTGTCGGTCGGGTCGACGGTCGACCGGTGTGCGTCATGGCCAACGATCCAACTGTCAAGGCAGGCTCGTGGGGAGCGCGCACTGTCGAGAAGATCGTGCGGCTCACCGAGTACGCGCTTCGTCACGAGCTTCCCGTGTTCTGGTTGATCGACTCGGCCGGTGCCCGCATCACCGACCAGGTCGAGCTGTTCCCCGGCCGCAGAGGTGCGGGGCGCATCTTCTACAACCAGGTCCGCTTGTCGGGCCGGGTGCCCCAGATCTGCTGCCTGTTCGGGCCGTCGGCCGCAGGCGGTGCTTACATCCCGAGCTTCTGCGACATCGTGATCATGGTCGAAGGCAACGCGTCCATGTACCTCGGCTCACCTCGCATGGCCGAGATGGTCATCGGGGAACGGACCACCCTCGAGGCCATGGGCGGCGCTCGCATGCACGCGACGGTCTCGGGTTGCGGCGACAACCTCGCAGTGGACGACGCTGACGCCATCGAGCAGGCGAAGGCGTGGTTCACCTACTTCCCGTCCACGTGGCGCGAGGAACCGCCGAGGTTCGAGCCGAGCGGGCCGGCGCGTACCTTCGCCACCGGCATCGTGCCCGAAGACGAGCGCCGCTCCTATGACATGCACGACGTCGTCGATGCCCTGATAGATGCCGAGACGTTGTTCGAGATCAAGCCGCTGTTCGCCCCAGAGCTGATCTGCGGGCTCGGTCTCCTCGACGGCCACCCGATCGGCGTCGTGGCCAACAACCCCGCGGTCAAAGGAGGCGTGCTGTTCGTCGACTCGGCCGACAAGGCCGCACGGTTCGTCTGGTGTTGTGACGCGTTCAACATCCCACTGCTCTTCCTGTCCGACGTGCCGGGGTTCATGATCGGTACCGAGGTCGAGGCGCAGGGGATCATCCGCCACGGCGCAAAGATGGTCACCGCCATCTCGGAGGCGACGGTGCGCAAGATCTGCGTTGTGGTGCGCAAGGCTTATGGCGCAGGCCTGTATGCCATGTCCGGTCCGGCGTTCGACCCCGAGGCGACGATCGCCCTGCCCACCGCCAAGATCGCCGTGATGGGCCCCGAGGCGGCGGTCAACGCGGTGTTCGCCAACAAGATCGAGGCGATCGAAGACGCCAGCGAGCGCGATGAATTCGTGGCCGAGCAACGCCGGCTGTACGAGGAGGACGTCGACGTGTTGCGCCTCGCTTCAGAGTTGGTGCTCGACGCGGTGGTGGAACCCGAGCAGCTGAGAGGCGAGCTGATCCGGCGCTTCGAGCTGGCCGAGGGGAAGGATCGCCACTTCTCCGATCGCCGCCACGGTGTCCCACCGGTATGACGGCGTCATTGCCGAGAGCAGCCATCATTCGCGAGGTCGGCCCACGCGACGGTTTGCAGGCGGAGGCGCCGATGAGCATCCACAACCGGATTGCGCTCGTCGATGCACTCACCGAAGCCGGCCTCCGAAACATCGAGGTCACCGCGTTCGTGTCGCCGAAGGCGGTCCCGGCCATGGCCGGAGCGCTGGAAGTGCTGAGCGGTATCCGTCGGGAGCCAGGAGTGTCCTACGGCGCGCTGGTACCAAACGTCCGAGGAGCGGAGCTCGCCCTCGAAGCCGGTGTCGACGAGCTGACGGTGACCATCTCTGCGTCCGAGACGTACAACCAACGCAACGTGCACATGTCGGTCGGGGATTCGGAACGGGTGGTTGACGAGGTCACCTCTTTGGCCGAGCCGAACGGAGTCGGTGTCGACGCAGTGGTCAGCTGCGCCTTCGGCTCGCCCTACGAGGGTGACCAGGATCCTCACGAGCTCGCCGGCCTGGTACGTCGGTTGCTCGACATGGGATGTGCCCGGTGCACCCTGGCCGACACCACCGGGATGGCCACGCCGCTGCGGGTCGCGGCCGCCATCGGACTCGTCGGCGTCGACGTCGGCCTGCATCTCCACCAGACCCGCGGGACAGCGTTGCTCAACGCGTTCACCGGCCTCGAACGTGGTGTCACCCGATTCGACACGGCGGTCGGCGGACTCGGCGGGTCGCCGTTCGCCCACGGCGCTGGTGGAAACCTCGCCACCGAAGAGCTCGTCGCCGTGCTCGACGACTGCGGTGTCGCCAGTGGGATCGACATCGAGGCGTTGCTCAGCGCCGCAGCATTGGTCGAGCGACTGGTCGGTCGGCCCGTCCCGAGCGGCGTGGCGCACGCTGGACCCCGTACGCGGCAGATGCAGCCGTAGCCCGCTTTGCGGGACCGGTCACCGCCGGGGGAGCCTGAGCAGGTGCCGTGGTGTGAGACGTGCAGCCGCTTCTACAACCCGAGCTCGGTCGCTCCGGACGGTAGTTGCGTGAAGTGCGGGGCCCACATCGGCGAGCCGCCCGACGCGGTGGGCACCAAGGTCCCCTGGCACTTCTGGTTGCTGGTCGTGGCCCTAGTCGTGTACCTCGGTTGGCGCTTGATCCAGGGCATCCAGTGGCTTGTGCGATGAGGAGCCGAACTAAGGTGCCCGCCGCACGGGCTGTGGCGCAGTTTGGTTAGCGCGCTTGACTGGGGGTCAAGAGGTCGGAGGTTCGAATCCTCTCAGCCCGACAAAGAAAAGCGCAGGACAGCAGCGGTTTTCTGGGTGACTGGAGGGCCGCTCCTCGGTCGTTTTCGGCCCCGTTGGCAGCGGATTGGCTGTGCGGTCCCGGTAGATGCTTTACAGGTTGGCTCCGGTAGGTAGGTGACACTTCGGGGGACGCGGTTCCGGTAGCTGGGTGACAGTGGCTCCGGTAGCTGTGTTACACGTCGGGGGTCCGCGCCGGCGGTGGCTGAGCCTTCTTCGCTGATGACGTTGTGGTCGTCGGCTGTGGGAGGTCCGGGTCGTGTTGGTGGAGCTGGGTGTGGTGGAGCAGCGCTATCAGGCATGGCGTTCATCGCCTCTGACGGCACCGCCCGCCTCTTCTACGCCCCGATGACATCGACCTCCGATCGAAACTCGCCGCTCTCACCGCCTCCTGAGCGGCACGAGCCGGGCCGCCGGTGGCCGGTAACAGATCGCGAGACTCTCGCAGATGCGCCGTGTGTTCTCGCCGGCGCCGGGTTACCGTCGCGTTCCGATGAGCATCACCGATACCGGCGTCCGTACCGACGGTCCCCACGCGGCCGACTCCGCGCCGGGTCCGGATGCACCGATCGACTCGGTGGCCACGGGACGATGGGCCGGTTGGTCGCTCGCCGGTCTGCGCATCCTCATGGGCCTGCTCTGGATCCAGAACGTCGGCTGGAAACACCCGCCGTTCACCGCCTCGGCCGGCGTCGGACGCTACGTGAAGCTCGGCGTCGACCATCCGGTGTTCGGTCCGTACGCGTGGTTCTCCGAACATGTCGTGCTGAAGCATCTCACCGCGTTCGGCTGGGCGGTGATGTTGCTCGAGCTCAGCCTCGGCGTGTTCCTCACGTTGGGTCTGGCGACGCGACTGTGGGCGGCGATCGGCACGCTGCAGGCCGGCGCGATCATGTTGAGCGTCCTGCATGCGCCCAACGAATGGGGTTGGTCGTACTGGATGCTCATTGGCATCCACGTCGTGCTGTGCGCCACCA
>JBBSGQ010000168.1:0-7753 GCA_038253965.1 Acidimicrobiales bacterium
CGCATCGAGCACACCCAGGTCTCGGAGTGCCAATGGCGGGGGACGAGCCGCATCGTCAGCAGCGGGAGCCGGCCGCAGCTTCCGGTTCGGGCTGAGGCTCGGGCTCGGGCGAGGACATGTTCGGTCGACGGTAGCGGGCTCGACCGCACTCGATGGGCCCGAACCTCGTCACCTCACTTCGAACGGGGACCATCGCACCGCGACCCGCGTCGCCTCACGGTTGCGGCAGAGCGGGGAGCGCGTAGGCCGGGTCAGGTGGGCGAGCAGGCTCGCGACGAGCCAGTGCCGACTCGATGGTGGGAGCCAGCCGTTCCTCCTTCGCCTTCGCCAGCTGGGGATCGCGTTCATGGAACTCCGGCATGACCTGCGTGGCGAAGAGCTCCATCGCCTCGCAGATGTGCTCGTGACGATTGTTGCCTGCCTGCCCGACGAGGATGATCTGGTCGACGCCGACCTCTTCGTAGGCGTGGACCAGATCCCGCACCTGGTCAGGTGTCCCGATGGCGCCGCGCAACGAGCCGATCCCGTTCTGCTCGATCGTGGCGCCGAGATGATCGCCGGTCGTGGACGCGATGGTCCGGTCGAAGCCGAACAACGATCGCTTCTCCTCGAACTCCTTCCAAACATTGGTGATCCCGGGCTGATGGGTGCCGAACGCGTAATAGTGCAGCAGCGAGTACCCGAAGAAGTGGCCACCGTCGAGACCTCGATCGATCGCGGTCTGCTCGTCCTCGTGGCACATGAACGGCAGCACGATGGCCAGCTGCGCATTGACCGCGAAGCCTCCGGGGATGCAGCCCTCGCTGCTCAGCGTCGCGTAGTAGTCGTTCACCCAGTTCCGCGCTTCTTCAGGGTTGATGAAGCTGAACGACAACGCGCCGATGCCCTTCTCGGCCGCGAGGTGGATCGTCTCCTTGCGGGAGCAGGCGACCCACAGCGGGGGGTGTGGCTTCTGGAGGGGTTTGGGAACGACGTTGCGGGGCGGCATCGTCAGGAACCGACCCTCGTAGCCGGCGAAGGGCTCCTCCACGAACATCCGGGTCACGGCGTCGAGCGCTTCGGCCCATTGCTCGCGCTTGGTCGCTCGATCGACCATGAACCCGCCGAGCTCGGCCTCGGAAGATGACTCGCCGGTACCGAAGTCGACCCGTCCGTCAGAGAGCAGATCCAACGTGGCGATGCGCTCGGCAGTGCGGGCGGAGTGGTTGAAGCCCTGGGGCAGCTGCACGATGCCGTGGCCGAGCCGGATCCGGTTCGTCCGCTGGCTCGCTGCGGCCAGGAACACCTCGGGGGCCGACGAGTGGCTGTACTCCTCGAGGAAGTGGTGCTCGACCTCCCACACGTAGTCGATGCCGAGACGGTCGGCCAGCTCGACCTGATCCAACGCGTCCTTCAGCAACCGGTGCTCGTCGCCCTCGTTCCAGGGACGAGGCAGTTGATGCTCGTAGAAGATTCCGAACTTCATGGGTTGGGACTCCTAAGGGATCTGCTCGATGAGGTCGTCGAAGGCGCGGAAGAGGCCGGGACGTTCGTGCACTTCGCGGATGCGCAGGGCAAGCCGGCGACTGGTCACGAGCAGCCCGCGTGCCGCGCGGCCGGGCCACGGACGCGGCAACAGCTCAGGGGGAAGGAGGGGATCGGCGCCGAAGCACTCGTTGAACGCGGTGACCATCTGGAGCGCGCCGGGAAGGAAGTCCGCGTCGGCGATGCGTTCGTGGCGCGAACGAAGGTCCTGCAGTAGTGGCACCACGCCGGCGAACTGGGCGAGGAACCCCTCGTACCGGGCCGCCAACTCCTCGACCGGCCACAGACGACGGGCGACGGCGCGAGGGTCGTGGATGCCCGCCACGTCGAGGTCATCGGTGCTGGCGAGGGTCAACGACTCGAGCACGCCCAATCGCCCGGCCTCTCCCCGCACGTCCTTCTCCCAGGGGTGGGCCGACACGTACAGGCCATTGCCGACGGCTGCGCCGCCGAACGCGAGGAGTCGATCGCGCAGCTGGTCACGAGCGAAACGCTGCGCTTCGGGAATGGCGAAGGCCACGAGATGCCACCGCCGGTCCCATCCGCGTCCCTGCGCGTCCTGGAGATAGGCGAGCTGGTGGCGCTCCATCGTCGTTCCGACCAAGCGCTCACCGGCGGCCGTAGTGCGAAAGACCGCCGTGCGACCTGACCCGTCGCGGGCGAGCAGCTTCTCGCTGACCAGGCGGCGGAGGCAGGAGCGGAGCTGTTCGGGACTCTGGCCGCAGGCGTCGGCTACGGGGTACAGCTCGGCGGCGTGAATGCTGCCGTCAGGTCTGGCCATGCCGAACACCAGAACTCTGGTCGGAACCTCAACGGGCGTCGGCAGCACGACCGTCATCGTTTCCGGCGCCGTCGCTCAGGTCAAGCCGCCTCGGTCCGATGGCCATTCTCGACGCAATGCTGCGCCCGAGCGCGGCGGTTGCGTCGAGAACGTTCGGCGGCGAAGCTCGGCCGATGAGCCCCAAGTCGTTCCTCCTCACCGACGAGCTGCACGCCTATCTGATGGGACACAGCACATCGCTCGACGAGGTGGCGCAGAGGTTGATCGCGCAGACCGAAGCGCTCGGAGAGGTCGCTCGGATGCAGGCCGCCCCGGAGCAGGGTCTGCTCCTCACGTTGCTGACCAGGTTGATCGGCACCCGCAACGCGATCGAGGTCGGCACGTTCACGGGATACTCCGCCTTGTGCATCGCTCGCGGCTTGGCCGATGGTGGCCGGCTGATCTGCTGTGACGTGAGCGAGGAGTGGACCTCGATCGGCCGTCGAGCATGGGACGACGCAGGCGTCTCCGATCGGATCGACCTCCGGATCGCGCCGGCCGCCGAGACGTTGCGTGCGCTGCCCCCCGATCCGGTCGTCGACCTCGCGTTCATCGACGCGGACAAGGGCGGGTACGCCTCCTACATCGAGGAACTGGTGCCTCGGCTCCGACCCAACGGTTTATTGCTGCTGGACAACACGCTCTGGGGCGGCGAGGTGCTCGACGCCGGCGATCAGCAGCCCGACACGGCCGCCATCAGGGCGGTCAACGACAAGGTTGCAGCGGATCCCCGTCTCACCACAGTCCTGCTGCCCATCTCGGACGGACTCACCATGAGCGTGAGGAACTGAAGGGCTCGATCACATCACGTGCAGGCCGCACTCCGTCTTGTCCTGGTCGCGCCAACGACCGGAACGCAGGTCCTCGCCGTTGCGAACCGGCGTTGTGCACGGCATGCAACCGATGGACGGGTATCCCCCCTTGGTCAGGGGATTCACCGGCACGTCATGCTCCGCGATGTAACCGGCCACGTCCTCATCAGTCCATGTGGCGATCGGGTTGACCTTGACCAGGCCACGCAGATCTCGAACGACGATCGGAGCTGCGTCCCGGCTAGCCGCCTCTGAACGTCTCAGCCCACTCATCCAGGCCAACTTCCCGGCAAGAGCGCGGTCGAGCTGCCCGACCTTGACCGCCGAGCAGCAGTTCTCAGGATCGGCCTGCCAGAGGGCCTCCTCTTGGCGGGCGACCGTCATGATGCGCATGTTCAGCCCGTAGTGACGGCGCACCTCCTCCACTGTCGCGAGGGTTTCCGGGAAGTGGTAGCCGGTGTCGATGAACACGACCTCGATGGCCGGGTCAACCTTGACAGCAAGATCGATGAGCACCGCATCGGTCATGGAGGCGCTGAGGCTGAGGTGAGGAGAGAACATGTCGACCGCCCAGCGGATGATCTTCGACGCAGGCAGTCGCTCGAACTCCCGGTTGAGATCGGCCAACTCCTGGTCGGACAGATCGACGGCCGACGTCTCGTAGGCCAGGCTCATGTCGCACACTCCGATGCACCGGTCTCGGCGACGTACGGACCGGTCTCGCCATAATCGACGTAATAGTCGGGCGCCTCGTCGGGACTCGGGAAGTGGTCGAGATCCCGCAGGTCATCAGCCAACCCCTTGACGCCGCCCGAGCGATCCATCCACGAACGGAACGTCTCTGCTGCCTCGCGCTCGTTGGCGAACCGGCGCACGACCCTCACCGCAGCCTCAGGTGCGTTCTTGGCAGGGAGGCGCAGCGCCCGTTCACCGAAGTGGATCTGCGTCTCACCGACATAGCCGCCGAGCAACAGCTGATAGCCGGGGGCCGACGCGCCGTGAGCTCGGCGCTCTGCGCCCTGGAAGCCGATGTCGGACACGTGATGCTGCCCACAGGAGTTCGTGCAACCGGAGATGTTGGTTCGGATCCCGCCGACGTCGGCCAGTCCCTCCTCCTCCAGCCTTGCCCCGATCGCGTCGGCAAGACCGCGCGACTGGGTGACTGCGAGGTTGCACGTGTCGGCTCCCGGACACGCCACGACGTCGCGGGCCAGCTCGGCACCCGGTCGGGCCATGTCGATGGTCTCGAGCCGCGTGTACAGGGTCGCCAGCTGACCTTCGGTCAGACCTCGATACACCAGGTTCTGCCGATTCGTGACACGCACCTCAGCTCCCAGCTCGCGCTGGATCGAGGCCAGTGCCCGGAACTGGTTCGAGGTGATGTCACCCAGCCGGGCCCAGGCGTAGGCGGAGACAGTGCCCTTCGCCGCGCCCCGCACGACGTTGGCCTGCTCCCAACGTCCGTACGGGTCCGATGAAGAGATCCGGACTGGCGTGCCATGGCCCATCGGAGTGGGAGTGACGCCGGATGCGATGCCCGCCGGGTCGTCGCCCAGCTTTTGGACCTCTGCTGGGATCCCGCCGGGCCAAGAGGACGATGCCAGCAGGAACGTGCGTTCCTTGATCACCTGGCGCTGAACCTCGTCGAAGCCCATGGTGTCGACCAGCCACTTCATCCGCGCCCGCAGCTTGTTCTCCCGGTTCCCGTTGTGATCGAACACCCGCAGGATCGCCTCGATGGTGGGCAGGAGCTCCTCGCGGGCGGTGAAGTCCTCGAGCGCGAGCGCGGCATGGGGGTTCGCCCCGAGGCCACCGGCGACGAACACCTTGAACCCGGGCTCGAGAGCGCCGTCTTCGCTCTTGCGACTCGTGGCGATGACACCGACGTCGTTGAACATGGCTTGGCCACAGTCGGTGGCGCATCCTGAGAAGTTGATCTTGAACTTCCGGGGCAACCGTTGGGCGATCGGATTGCGAACGAAGTGCCGATAGGTCGCCTCGGCCCATGCGCTGATGTCGAGCACCTCGAACGGGCATGCTCCTGCCAGGTGGCAACCCTGCACGTTGCGAACGGTGTCTCCACATGCCTCGCGGGTGGTCAGGCCGACGGCTGCGAGGTCACGGAGCAGTTCGGGCACGCGTTCCAGGTCCACGAAGTGGAACTGGATGTTCTGACGCGTCGTGATGTGGCCCCAGCCCCGGGAGTACATGTCGGCGACATGTCCCATCACGTCGAGCTGCTCGGGCGTCATCGAGCCGTAAGGCACCTTGACCCGGACCATCTGGTTGTGGCCGCCCTGGCGCTGGCCGTAGATGCCGTTGTTCAGGCGGAACACCCGGAACACATCCTCGTCGAGGTCGCCGCTCAGGTATCGCCCGAGCATCGTGTCGAACTTGACGATGTCTGCAGCCTGAGCCGGATCGATCTCTTGTTGGAGCACTTGTGCACTCTCCACGCTCATGGGCTCTCCGGGTTGTCCGGCTGTCGGGCAATAACTGACCCAACGGATCAAGAATTCCCCACTGTGCCAAATTCCGAGCCGTCTGGTCAACATTCGACTGGCGACAGCGCAGCCGGGACCTCAGTCGCGCAGCAGTGCGGCTACCTGGAACGCCAGATCCACGGATTGGCGAGCGTTCAGGCGGGGATCGCACATCGTTTCGTACCGAGCGCCGAGGTCGGTGTCGAGGATCTCCTCCGCACCACCGAGGCATTCGGTCACCTCATCGCCGGTGAGCTCCACATGGACACCGCCGGGCCAGGTGCCGGCCGCCCTGTGCGCACTGAAGAAACCGGCGATCTCGGCGAGGATGTCGTCGAAACGGCGGGTCTTCTGTCCGCCGGAGGCGGTGAACGTGTTTCCGTGCATCGGATCGCAGGCCCACACGACCGGGTGGCCGGAGTCGCGTACCGCAGCCAGGAGTGGGGGCAGCGCGTCTCGAACCCGTCCGGCGCCCATACGGGTGATGAAGGTGAGCCGGCCGGGGATGCGATCGGGGTTCAGCTTCACGCACAGATCGAGCACCTCGGCGCTCGTGGCATCGGGGCCGAGCTTGCAACCGATCGGGTTGCCGACGCCCCTCAGGAACTCGACGTGGGCGCCGTCGATCTGACGGGTCCGCTCGCCGATCCAGAGGAGGTGCGCAGAGCAGTCGTACCAATCCCCGGTCAACGAGTCCTGGCGGGTGAGCGCCTCTTCGTACCCGAGGATCAGTGCTTCGTGGCTGGTGTAGAAGTCGACGTCGTGCAGCGCCGGTTGGGTCGCCGGGTCCACTCCGCACGCCTTCATGAACCGCATGGCCCGGTCGATCTCGTCGGCCACGCGCTCGTATCGTCGCCCTTCGCGGCTGCTGGCGACGAACTCCTGGTTCCATACATGCACGCGCGCCAGGTCCGCGAACCCGCCCTTGGTGAAAGCGCGGAGCAGGTTCAGGGTGGACGCCGCCTGGTGGTAGGCCTGGATGAGCCGTTCGGGCTGAGGAGCGCGAGCGGCTGCGGTGAACGCTGGGTCGTTCACCAGGTGGCCTCTGAACGACGGCAGCTCCACCCCGTTCACCCGCTCCGACGGAGCGGAGCGCGGTTTGGCGAACTGCCCGGCGATGCGACCGACCTTGACCGTCGGGACACCTGACGAGTAGGTGAGGACGACCGCCATCTGCAGGATCACTCGGAGCTTGTCCCGGATGTCGTCGGCGCTGAACGTCTCGAACGACTCGGCGCAGTCACCGGCCTGGAGCAGAAATGCCTGGCCGTCGGCCACGGTTGCGAGCTGAGCGGTCAGGTCGCGCGCCTCGCCGGCGAACACCAGCGGCGGCAGCGCAGCCATCTGCTTGAGCACCTGCTCGAAGGAGTTCTCGTCGGGCCAGTCAGGTTGCTGAACCGCGGGACGGTCCCGCCAAGACCGCGGATCCCAGGTGCTGTTCACGGCAGAGAGCGTGGCGCGGCGAGGCTCGAGGTGCAAAGCGGTTACGCGGACGAGAGGCCGGCAGCGAGGACTATGCGGCGTCGATGCGCGACGCCGCCTCGTTGCGGACGGCGTTGACCGCGCGCTTGACCATGCGCCGCGCTGCTTCTGCTGTGACGCCCAGTTCCTCGCCGACCTCGCGGTAGCTGCGCTTGCGACCATCGTGCAGGCCGAACCGCTGCTCGACGGCGTAACGGGCACGGTTGTCGAGGACGTCGAGCAAGCTCGTCACCATCCGGTCCTCGGCATCGGCGAGCACCGTTGCCTCCGGACCCGGGTTGTCGTCGGCCAGCAGGTCGATCAACTCGCTGCCATCGTCGTCGCCCACGACTCGGTCGAGCGACGTGGGGGTGGTCAGCCGGTGCAGCCGTGCGTGCTCGTCATCGAGCTCGTCACCATCGCCGGCAACCTGGCGCAAGGCCGCTCGCAAGCTCGCTGATCGGTCACCGGGGAGGCGCACCAGACTGGCCTTCTGATCCAGGGCACGACCGATGGCCTGGCGGATCCAGAACGTTGCATACGTGGAGAACTTGAAGCCCTTGCGCCAGTCGAACTTGTCGACCGCGTGCTCCAGGCCGAGGTTGCCCTCTTGGATCAGGTCGAGCAGCTCCATGCCGGGCGGAAGGGGGTAG
>JBBSGQ010000169.1:0-7724 GCA_038253965.1 Acidimicrobiales bacterium
ATCGCCGGCGTCGTCTACCTGGCCGATCGACTGGGGAAGCCGATCCTGGTCGAAGGTCCTGCCGGCACCGGCAAGACCCAGTTGGCCAAGTCGGTGGCCGAGCTCACCGGCAGCCGGCTGATCCGGCTCCAGTGCTACGAGGGTCTCGACGAGTCCAAGGCGTTGTACGAGTGGAACTACAAGAAGCAATTGCTCCGCATCCAGGCCGAGCGCAACGACGAAGGCACCTGGGAGTCGATCGAGGACGACATCTTCTCTGACGACTTCCTGCTCACGCGGCCGCTGCTGGAAGCCATCCGCTCCGAACAGCCGGTCGTCCTGCTGATCGACGAGGTCGACCGGGTCGAGGTCGAGACCGAGGCCTTGCTGCTCGAGATCCTCTCGGACTACCAGGTGTCAATCCCTGAGCTCGGAACGATCACCGCTCGCCAGATCCCGCTCGTGTTCCTCACGTCGAACAACACGCGTGAGCTGTCCGAGGCGCTGAAGCGGCGCTGTCTCTTCCTGCACATCGACTATCCGGATCTCGAACGAGAGAAGGAGATCGTCATGCGCAAGGTGCCGGACATCACCGACAACCTCGCTGACCAGGTGGCCCGCATCGTGCGGTCGTTACGTCAGCTCGAGCTCAAGAAATCACCATCGGTCTCCGAGACACTCGACTGGGCCAACACGCTCATGCTGCTCGGGGTGCAGAACGTCGACGACGAGACGGCCAAAGCCACGTCCAACATCCTGCTCAAGTATCAGAGCGACATCGCGAAGGCGATGAAGGAGTTCTCCGGTGACAGTGCGGGGTTCAAGCGGGGCGCGCCGAAGGCGTCGAGCTGAGCGGCGACCGAGCGATGGAGCGATGCCGATGACCGCCGTCGAGTCCTCGCCGATCCTGGAGCTGCTGGCCGGCTTCATCCAAGAGCTGCGCGAGGCCGGGTTGCCGGTGAGCCTCACCGAGAACCTCGACGCCATGGAGGCCGTACAGCACATCCCGCTCGAGGATCGCGAGGCCTTCAAGTATGCGCTGGCCGCCACGCTGGTGAAGAACAACTCTCACTGGCGGGCCTTCGAGACGGTCTTCGAGGTCTACTTCTCGCTCCGAGGTCGGAGGTACGCCGTTGGCGAGGACGGCGATGAGACCGAACTCGACGACCTGCTCGATTCGGATCTCAACGCTCAGGGCGATCAGGAGGGCCAAGGTCTGCAGGGCGGTGGTGGCGGCGAAGGGCTCAGCCCCGAAGAGCTGGCCGAGTTGCTGTACCAGGCGCTCATGCGCGGTGACGACGCGCTCATGCGGGCGATCGCCCGCCAAGCGGTGAAGCGCTTCGCCGGCATGGAGCCGGGTCGCCCTGTCGGCGGCACGTACTACCTGTATCGAACGCTGCGCAACCTCGATCTCGACGGTCTGCTCGAACGGCTCATGGAGCAGGCTCATCAGCGGGCCACCGACACCGATGCTCCGCTGTCGCCACTCGAAGAACGCCTCGAGCGTGACGAGTACGAGATCCGGATCGAGGGGCTGAAGAAGGAGATCGAGGCCGAGATCCGGCGACGATTGGTCGCCGACCGGGGCATCGAGGCGATGGCCAAGACGCTTCGCAAGCCGTTGCCGGAAGACGTCGACTTCATGCATGCCAGCCGCGAGGAGATGGGCAACCTCCGCAAGGCTCTGTATCCGCTGACCCGGCGACTGGCAGTGCGCCTGGCCCGGAAGCGGCGTCACGGCCGCAAGGGCCCGCTCGACTTTCGCCGCACGGTGCGGGCGTCGCTGAGCTACGGCGGTGTGCCGGCCGAGCCGAAGTTCCGCTACCCGCGGCCCCACAAGCCCGAGATCTTCGTGATCGCTGACATCTCAGGGTCGGTGGCTGCGTTCGCCCGGTTCACGTTGATGCTCGTGTACGCCATCAGCGGCCAGTTCTCCAAGGTCCGCTCGTTCGTCTTCATCGACGGTATCGACGAGGTGACCTCCTTCTTCGAGGGGGTCGAGGACGTCACAGAAGCGGTGCACCGCGTGAACACCGAGGCCGACGTCGTGTGGGTGGACGGCCACTCCGACTACGGCCATGCCTTCGAGATCTTCTGGCAGCGCTGGGGCAAGGAGATCACGCCGAAGACCACAGTGCTCGTCCTGGGTGACGCTCGAAACAACTATCACGCTGCGCAGTCCTGGGTCATCAAGGAGATGCAGCACCGGGCCCGGCACGTGTACTGGCTGAACCCCGAGCCGAAGTCGTACTGGGACACCGGCGACTCGATAGTGGGGGACTATGGCGCCCACTGCGACGGCACCTTCGAATGTCGCAATCTGCGCCAGCTCGAGCGCTTCGTGGAAAATCTGGCCTGAGTCCGCCGACCTGCTCCAGCCAAATCGATGGGGGCGGGCTAAACGCACCAGGCGGTCGACTCGGTCACCGGGGCTCGGTCGCGGAGCGGTTCCCACCACGACCGGTTCGCCAGGTACCAGTCGACGGTGGCGGCCAGACCCTCGTCGAAGGCCACTGTCGGCCGCCACCCGAGCTCCGAGCGGATCCTGCTCGAGTCCAACAGGTAGCGGCGATCATGACCCGGACGGTCGGGCACTGTCGTCTTGAGCGACGCCGGCTTGCCGAGTGCCGCCAGCACCGCATCGGCGAGTTGATCGACGCTGCGTTCCACTCCGGTCCCGACGTGGTACGTACGTCCGATCTTGCCTTCCTCGAGGACAGCTCCGATCGCTGCACAGTGATCCGACACGTGGATCCACTCACGCCGGTTGCCGCTCGACGCGTAGACCGGGAGGGGCCGCTCGTCGATCGCGTTCGTGACGAACAATGGGATCACCTTCTCAGGGAACTGGTGAGGCCCGTAGTTGTTGGCGCAGTTCGTGATCGTGACCGGCAGCCCAAACGTGTGGTGGTAAGCGCGGACGATGTGGTCAGCTGCGGCCTTGGAAGCGTTGTATGGCGTGTTGGGCAGGTAGGGGCTGTCCTCGGTGAACTCATCGTCGCTGTCGAGAGGCAGGTCGCCGTACACCTCGCAGGTGGAGATGTGGTGGAAGCGCCTGATCCCGGTGTGCCGGCAGGCCTCGAGGAGTTGTTGCGTACCCCAGGCGTTGGTGCGGAAGAAGCGGCTGGGGTCGAACACCGCCAGGCTGTTGTGAGACTCCGCGGCGAAGTTCACCACCATGTCGATGTCGCGATCGCGCAGCAGAGCCTCGACCGAGGGCCGGTCGGCGATGTCGAGCTCAGCGAACGCGACCTGATGTTGGATGTCGGTCAGATTGGTGCGTGTGCCGGCGTAGGTCAGGGCATCGAGCACGACGAGGTGATCGCCCGGATGATGCTCGGTCCACCAACGGCAGAAGTTCGAGCCGATGAAGCCCGCTCCGCCGGTGACGACGATTCTCTTCGTCATGCCCGCCATAGCGACTCGGAGAGGTCGAGCTGATCGCGACGCGGGTTGGCTCTGTCGCGCTCGGACAGCACCGGATCGCCGACACCCCAGTCGGCGCCGATGGCCGGATCGTCCCATGCGACGCCGAGCTCGTCGTTCGGGTCGTAATAGCCATCAACCAGGTAGGTGATGGTCATGTCGGTGAGCGCCGCGAAACCGTGAGCTACGCCGGGCGGGATGTAGACGCCGCGATGATCGTGCTCACCGTCGGCCCGAGCGCCGAGATCGAGCGTCAAGGTCGCGGCAAACGACGCTTCCACGCGTAAGTCGTGCAGAACGATGCGGGCGCGACCATGAGCGATGTACCAGTAGTCCGCTTGTCGGCGATGGAAGTGCAGGCCCACCGCAGACCCGCTCGTGCGGTCGGCCCGATTGGCTTGCAGCATCTCCCGACCCTCCGGGAACCACGAGCGGCGGTAGGTCTCCACGAAAAGACCCCTGGCATCGCTGCGAACATCGGGCGAGACGATGACCAGCCCGGGAATCGCCTCGGACGCTTCGAGCTTCGCCACGATCGTTACTGATCGAGCTCGGCGTGGGAGTGGTCTCCCAAGGTCAACCGGGTGGCGTTCGGCCGTCGACCGGATCGGGTCACCGTGACGTTGCGACCCAAGAGGGAGTCGACGAGCCGATTGATCCCGATGATGTGTGACTCCGCCAGCACGATCGAGTGCTCGATCTCGGAGTCGACGATCTCGCAATCGCGCTCTATGGACGTGAAGGGGCCGACGTAGCTGTCCAGGATCCTGGTGCCGGTGCCGATGATCGCTGGTCCGCGCACAACTGAGCCCTTCACCTCCGACCCCTGCTCGAGCACGACCCGTCCCTCGATCCGCGAGGTCTGGTCGATGGTGCCCATCAGACTTGTCTCGATAGCTTCGAGCACGAGGCGGTTGCCCTCGAGCAGCGGGGCGACTGCGCCCGTGTCCTTCCACCAGCCGTTGAGAACCTCGTGGCGAACCGAGTGGCCGTTGTCGATGAGCCAGCGGATCGCATCAGTGATCTCGAGCTCGCCACGCTCCGATGGCTTGATCGCCCGAACCGCCTCATGGATCCGCCGGTCGAACAGGTACACGCCGACGAGCGCAAGGTCTGACGGCGGCTCTGCCGGCTTCTCGACCAAACTCACCACCGACCCGTCGGGACCGAGAACCGCGACGCCGAACCGGTGCGGGTCCGGGACGCGGGCCAGCAGTATCTGAGCGCACGGTGAACTGACACCGGTCCGGCGGGCGGCGTCAGGCACAGACCGATCGGCCACGAACCTCTCGACCAGCTGGGCGACCCCACCCCGCAAGAGGTTGTCGCCGAGGTACATCACGAAGTCGTCGTCCCCGAGGAAATCGCGCGCGATCAGCACGCAATGTGCCAGTCCCAGTGGCTGCTCCTGGCGCAGGTAGGTCACCTGCAGGCCCCAGTGTGAGCCGTTGCCGACAGCCGCCTCGATCTCGGAGGCAGTGTCGCCTACGACGACGCCCACATCGCGCACGCCGGCGTCGGCCAAGTCCTCCAACCCGTAGAAGAGGATCGGCTTGTTCGCCACGGGCACCAACTGCTTCGCGCCGGTGTGGGTGATGGGTCGTAATCTTGTTCCCGATCCGCCGGCGAGAATGAGACCCTTCATCGCTGAGAGTGACCTCGAGGAAATGTGAATGTGGCTAGCCGAGACGATTCTGCAACCGGGGGTTTACTCCCTGGACACACTCGGACCTCACGTTGAGTAGTGAAATTGCCGTAGCGGAGTCCTCGCCTGAGCATCCGTCCGTAATATCTTGTATGTTCTCGTGAGATGCGGAGCGATCAGAAGTCGAGTGCACGGTACATGCCGCGCAGCGACCACCCAACACGACACGCTGAGCAGGCCGACACGGCAACGTCGTCATACGCACCTTTGCATGACGCTGACCCGCACAGCGTCTCCCTGACCGGGCCCGCGGAGGTCATCGATCTCAGCCCGGACGCGTCCATCGATCTCTCGTCCGCATCCGGCTTCCCGCGGCCTCAGGGTGCGGCGGACCCGGCGGCCCTGTCGCTCGCCGGAGTGATCCCCGTGCCGCCGGTCGCGACCGAGGCCATACAGACCGACAGCGTCTACGTCCGCCGGCTGAAGCCTGCGGTTGACCGCCTGATCGCGGCAGTGCTCCTCGTCATCCTCTTCCCGTTGCTGCTGTTGATCGCACTCGGTCTCTTGGCCACCCTCCGGCGCCCGATCCTGTTTCGCCAGGTTCGTGTCGGCCGCCACGGCGTGCCTTTCGTGCTCTGGAAGTTTCGGACGATGCGGCCCGATCGCAGAACCCGTGACCTCCCGGTCGCGGTCGAACGCCGCGTCTGCCACAAGTCGCGCCATGATCCGCGGCACACCCGCTTCGGGCGCTCGCTCCGTTGCACCCGGTTGGACGAGCTGCCCCAGTTGGTCAACGTGCTGGTGGGCGACATGAGCCTCGTCGGTCCCCGTCCCGAGCTGATCGAGATCGTCTCCAGGTACGAGCCGTGGCAGCACGCCCGTCACGTGGTCCGCCCCGGCATCACTGGTCTGTGGCAGGTGTCGGCGATCGGCGACGGGATGATGCACGAGAACACAGACATCGACCTGGAGTACATCCGAGCGATGGACTTGCGGACCGACCTGCGGATCCTGCTTCGCACGCCGGTTGCCGCGGTGCTGCGGCGCGGGAGCTGAGCACAGCCCCCACGCCGAGGCGGGCCTAGCCGACCGGGGCGCCGATCGTCGTGGTCTGTTGGCCGAGCGCATTTGCGATGTTGGCCGGCAGTTGGGCGCCGGCGCCGATGGCTGGTCCTGCGGGGGCGTAGTTGCTCCCGATGTACGGGTCGCTGCCCGTGTTGTCGGCACCGAGACTGTGGGTCTCCTGACCCGTCGACATGACCTGACCAACGTTTTGGAACTGGAGCGCAGTGGACGGCCAGTTGGCCATGATGGCCGCGTAGGGGGTGGTTGCGGTGGACTGCCTGTAGAAGGCGTTGTGGTCAGAGGTCCAGGCCATGTCTCTCCAGCTGCTGGTGCGGGTGACGTCGTTGTTGATGAGCATTTGGCGGGTGGAGGATGGGCCGGCGGCCATGATGTTGTTGCGGACTGTGATGTTGTAGGTCCGTGCCCGTGATGCCTGGTAGCCGGAGAACGAGTACTGGTTGTTGATCATCGTGTTGTTCCACACCTGCACGTTGCTTGCCTCGCCGGCTTGGAGGCCGGCTTCGTTGTCGGTGGAGATGTTGCCGGCGATGATGGCGTCGTTGGAGATCTCAAACATCACTCCTGCGCCTCGATCGTTGTGGCGGGTGATGTTGCGCACCACTACTGCGTGGTCAGAACCGCCGTCCAGCCACAGGGCGTGCCCGTAGTTGTTGTCGACCACGTTGCCTCGCATGGTCACATAGGTGGAGGCGTAGACCTTGACCCCGCCGGCCGATGACTCAGGGTTGAACCGTTCGGTGTTGTTGTTGGTGACCAGGTTGTTCTCGATCACTGCCCCGTTGGCCTGGTAGCCGTGGATGCCCATCTGGCCGTTGTAGGTGGCAGTCACCCGGCGGGCTGTGCTGTTCCCGTTGAGCGACACGCCTCCGCCGGCGTTGTTGGTGAACACGTCGTTCTCAAAGGTCACGTTCTGCCAGCCGCGGGCCGCGCCGCCGTAGCCGATCGACGGGCCGAAGTGCTGGAAGCCGATACCGCGAATGATCGATCCTGGTCCCCGTACCTCCATGGCGCTTGACAGCACGGTCGCTTCGACCCAGCGACCGTTGGGGTCGTTGCCCATGAACAGTTGGCTGGTGTTCTCGTCCAGGAAGAACGTTCCTGGGCCCACCGCGCTCCGCGATCCGACCTGCAACAGGGGCTGTCCACCGACGAACACCATGTCGGGCCGTCCGGCCATGGCCGGAGCGCCGACCAGCATCGAGCCGTCCAGGCCGTCGCGGCTGAGTCGAGGGGTCCACCCGTCTCTGCGCCACGAGTTGCCGTCGGCTACCCAGCCGGTCACCGGGACGCTGCCTGAGAACCACACCGCCTCGTTGGGATAGGACTGCACAGTCAACTGCTTGGACCCCGGGATGTTGACCGACTCCCGGTACGTCCCGCCCCGCAGGACAAGAGTCGCCCCCGACGGAGCCCGGTTCACAGCAGCCTGCACACCCCCCGGAGACACAAAGATCGCACCCCCCGGGATCGGATAACTCGTCGAACCAACCGGCTGGGATCCAACCCCTCCAAAGGACTGAGTGTGCGCAGAAGGCGGCGGCGAGGGCACAGCGCACGCCCCCAAACCGAGACCAGCAACCAGCAGCGC